>NZ_JBIMSN010000089.1:0-22871 GCF_043944905.1 Antrihabitans spumae | reverse complement strand
CGCCGAAAACACTCGCCGCTTGACTCTTAAAGCCTAGGGATGTCTCACGAGGCGCGGAGCGCCCTAGCTGTAAATTGCCTCGACTTCGCCGGCGTACTGCTTGAGCACGATGTTGCGCTTGAGCGACATCTTCGGCGTCAGTTCGCCACCCTCTTGGGTCCAGTCGACGTCGAGAATGCGAATCTTCTTGATCTGCTCCGCCTTCGAGACCTTCTTGTTGGTCTCGGCGACGGCGGCGTCGATCTCGGCAACCAGATCCGCGTTCTTCGTAAGCTCCGCGACGGAGGTGTCGGCGGACAGTCCGTGCCGTTCCTTCCAACCCGGAAGTGCCTCGGGATCCAACGTGATCAACGCACCGATGAACGGCTGACCGTCACCGACGACCATGCACTGGCTGATCAGCGGGTTGGCGCGCAAGGAGTCTTCGAGCGTCGCGGGGGAGACGTTCTTGCCCGCGGCGGTGACGATGAGTTCCTTCTTGCGGCCGGTGATCGTGACGAAGCCGTCGTCGTCGATCGCACCGAGGTCGCCCGTCTTGAACCAGCCGTCTTCGAACGACTCGGCCGATGCGGCGTCGTTCTTCCAGTAGCCGGAGAACGTCACCGGACCGCGAACGAGGAGTTCACCGTCTTTGGCGACCTTGGCGGCGTGGCCGTTGATCGGGCGTCCGACGCTGCCGACGCGGATGTTCTCCGGCGTGTTGACGGTGATCGCCGCGGAGGTCTCGGTGAGGCCGTAGCCCTCGTAGATCGTCACGCCGACACCACGGAAGAAGTGGCCGAGGCGCGCGCCGAGTGGCCCGCCGCCGGACACCGCAGACTTGCACTGGCCGCCGAGCGCTGCCTTGAGCTTGCTGTAGACGAGCTTGTCGAAGACCGTGTGCTTGAGGTTCAGGCCGAATCCGGCGCCGCCGGTGTCCTGCGCTTCGCTCCACGCGATAGCGGTTGCGGCTGCCTTGTCGAAGATCTTGCCCTTGCCGCCGTCGTGCGCCTTCTGCTTGGCGGAGTTGAAGACCTTCTCGAACACACGAGGGACCGAGAGGATGAAGTCGGGCTTGAACGCGCCGAACTGCTCGACCAGGGTCGTCCAGTCGGAGGTGTGAGCGATCGTGACCTTGGCGTCGAGTGCGCCGACCGAGATCGCGCGAGCGAATACGTGCGCGAGCGGGAGGAACATCAGCGTCTTGTTGCCCTCGACGAAGATGCTGGCCAGCTCGAGCCGAACTGCCTTCGACTCTGCCCACAGGTTGGCGTGCGTGAGCTGCACACCCTTCGGCTTGCCTGTGGTGCCGGAGGTGTAGATCAGCGTCGCAGG
This sequence comes from Antrihabitans spumae, assembly GCF_043944905.1. Lineage (NCBI taxonomy): Bacteria > Bacillati > Actinomycetota > Actinomycetes > Mycobacteriales > Nocardiaceae > Antrihabitans > Antrihabitans spumae. The sequence goes on along the minus strand of NZ_JBIMSN010000089.1, from coordinate 21,557 downwards.
CGAGGTCGCGGTGACCTGTGCGCGGCGGGCGTGCACGTCCTCGTCGGGGACGTCCCTACCGCGACGGATCAGTTCACCGATCGCCTGCTTGTCCAGCTCGAGGGTTTCGCGGAGGTCGGGGAGCGAATCGGAGACCTCGTCGATGACCGCGCGGTGCCGCGGCGCCTCGACGACGGTGATGACGGTTGCGGAGTCTTCGAGGATCCACTTCGCCTGTTCGGGAGCCGAGGATTCGTAGATCGCTACTGTGCAGCCGCCTGCTGTCCAGATCGCGTAGTCGAGCAGAACCCAGTTGTAGCTGGTGGATGCCATGATCGCGACGCGGTCACCGAGTTCGACGCCCGAGGCGATGAGGCCCTTGGCGACGGCGGTGACGTCCTGTGCGAACTTCGCTGCTGTGACGTCGGACCAGCCGCCGGCATCCAGTGGGACCTTGAACAACACAAAGTTGGGCGATTCCTTTTCGTGTTCGAAGACCGAGTTGGCCATCGACGCGTTCTCGGGAATTTGGTACGACGCCGGGACCTCGAACTCGAGCATTAGCTATGACCTCCGTGTTACTGAGCGGTAGAAGTGCATTGCACCACATCCAGTGGACGTGCACATACGCTAGCTGTTCGAATTGGGTCGGTCGAGCTTTCCGCGGATAGTGCGGTGTTCGTCGAGCAAGTCGGTGACCTCGCGGTCGGCCAACTGATGAAAATCGTCGTTCGCTGCGCCGACTCCGCCCATATCTGCCGGCGACACGAGGCAGACGACCTCGTCGGCAACCGCTCCGAGCCGGCGGACAACGTCTGGCGGACCGATCGGAACTGCGACGACGATCCAGCGAGCACCCTCGGCTCGTGCGAGCGCACAGGCGGCGATCGCGGTCGCACCGGTTGCCACACCGTCGTCGACGATCACGACCGTTCTGCCGTTGATCGCGATTCTTCTGCCGTCGGCACGCAGGACTCGGCTCCGACGTTCGAGTTTGATGCGCTCCTGAACTTCGATGTCTTCCAGGGTGATTCGCGAAATCCGGGCATGGTGGACGACATCGGGATTGAGCACCCGACCGCCGTCTTCGGAGATTGCGCCCATCGCCAGTTCCGGCTGCCACGGGACGCCGAGTTTGCGGACCAGAATGATGTCGAGGTCGGTGCCCAATTCGGCTGCGACCTGCGCTGCGACCGGAACGCCGCCGCGGGGGAGGCCGAGCACAAGCGGTCGGGTCTCACGCAGGTAGTCCAGCGACTTCGCCAGCGCGCGACCAGCTTCGGCCCGATCCGTGAACGTCATTTGCTCTCGACGCTACTCCGTGAAATCGCCCCGTTGGACGGCCGTTTTGCTGCGCAGGCGTCAGGCGCTGACGAGTGCGAGCTGACGGTCGAGACCGGCGAGTTCGAGCAGGTCGTAGAGGGTTCCGCGCTGGCCGGCGATGGCTTCGAGACCCAGCTCGAGTTCGCGGAGGATCTCGTCGTCGCGGCGGGCCGTTGCGAGGTCGTCGATCGAATCGATGTGATGGGCGTAGAAGAGTTCTGCGGCGTGCTCGATCGCGGTTGCCGCGATCGGGGCGGAGGTCGGGGAGTAGCGGCGGCGGTAGTTGCCGACCTTGCCCGCCCATGCATCGCAACTGCCGACCTCTTCGAAAGTGCGGAGGAGAGCGCGGACGCCGTCGGCACGAGCCTGTTGGCCCTGCGCCTGGCGGTAGGCCTGGTAGCGATCGAGTATCACCGCGGTGTCGGAAGTATCCGTGGTTGCGGATTGAACGGCCTCGATGATGCACAGCGCAAGGTCTGGGCGGGCGGGATCGCCCTGAGCGGAGAACGTTGCGTTGGCGTGCATGGTGAGCCTTCCGAGTCGACACCTTCGCTCGATGTGTCGTTCGTAACACGCGTCGGCGTGACGGGTTTGCGCAAACTTTTGTTAGCAGTCTGCGTGCACGACTCGGTTCAGCGTTCGACAGTGCTGAATCGGCGCAGTTCCAGGGCGGGATTCCGCTCGCGGACCGAGACGATCCGTGCCGCGGTCAACTCCGCAACGCCCGTGCCCGTTCGCTCGCCGAGAGCTGTGACAACCGTCCCCATCGGGTCGACGATCATGCTGTTGCCCGCGCCACCCGGACCGGCCTGATCGGCCGCCGCGACGTAGATCGTGTTCTCGATCGAGCGGGCTCGAACGAGAGTCGTCCAGTGGTCTTCCTTGAGGGGCCCAGGCACCCACTGCGCCGGCAGCAGCAATACGTCGGCGCCGGCATCGACGATCCGCCGAGTGACCTCGGGAAAACGAAGATCGTAGCAGGTCTGCAGTCCGAACCTCAGCCCGCCGACCGTGAACGTCTCGGGGGCAGCGATGTCACCGCGCCGGATGATGTCGGATTCGGTGAACCCGAAGGCGTCGTAGAGGTGCAGTTTGCGATACGTGGCTGCGATCCTGCCGTCGGGTCCGGCGGCTATCAGGGTGTTCGAGACGTGGTCGTCGTCGGCCAGTGCTTCGGCGACACCTGCGACGACGACGACGCCCGATTCTCTCGCGCACTCGAGTAGACCGCTGACGAACGGTCCGTCCAATGGTTCGGCGGCGTCGGCCACGGATCGATCGAACTTCGGCGGCGTGAACATCGAGTACTCGGGCGCGACGACGACCTCCGCGCCGCGGCGTGCGGCGTCGGCGACGAGCGCGCGCACCTGTTCGAGGTTTTCGGCCTTGTCGGTCCCCGGCGCGAACTGTGCAACGGCCACCCTGACGGACTCATCGATACCCACTCGGACAACGGTATACGTGCCCGGGTCTGCCAGACAGGTACTCCGCGCGCTCGGAAGGCAGTAAACTCCAGGTCACATGAGCGAAAATCAGGGTGACGGAGGGGCAGTCGTGCCCGATCGGTCGCCCGAGCAGAACCCCGAACCAGCTAGTGAACCAGTTGCAGAATCTTTGAGTTTTGCCGATCTCGGCGTCGACGATCGGGTTCTCGCCGCGATCAAAGACGTTGGCTACGAGTCACCTTCACCGATTCAGGCGGCGACCATTCCGCCGCTCCTCGCGGGCGACGATGTCGTTGGACTCGCCCAGACGGGTACCGGCAAGACCGCGGCGTTCGCAATTCCGATCCTGATGGGCGTCGATGTCAGCGCGCGGAAACCGCGTGCCCTCGTACTTGCCCCGACCCGTGAATTGGCGATCCAGGTCGCCGAGGCGTTCGGCAAGTACGCCTCGCACATCCCAGGTCTACATGTGCTGCCGATCTACGGCGGTCAGAGCTACGGCGTGCAGCTGTCGGGACTGCGTCGCGGTGCGCACGTCGTCGTCGGTACGCCCGGCCGGGTGATCGACCACCTGGAGAAGGGCACGCTCGATCTGACCGAGCTCGAGTACCTCGTGCTCGACGAAGCCGACGAGATGCTCAAGATGGGCTTCCAGGAGGACGTCGAGCGCATCCTGCGCGACACCCCCAAGACGAAGCAGGTCGCACTGTTCTCCGCGACCATGCCGTCGGTCATCCGCAAGATTTCCAAGCAGTACCTGAACAATCCGGTCGAGATCACCGTCAAGTCGAAGACGACGACGGCAGCGAACATCTCGCAGCGCTACGTCCAGGTCGCTCATCAGCGCAAGCTCGACGCCCTCACGCGGGTGCTCGAGGTCGAGTCCTTCGAAGCGATGATCATCTTCGTTCGCACCAAGCAAGCCACCGAGGAACTAGCGGAAAAGCTTCGCGCACGAGGGTTTTCGGCATCGGCGATCAATGGCGACATCGTGCAGGCCCAACGTGAGCGGACCATCGGTCAGCTGCGGTCGGGCTCGCTGGACATCCTCGTCGCGACGGACGTCGCCGCTCGTGGCCTCGACGTCGAGCGCATCTCCCACGTCGTCAACTACGACATCCCGCACGACACAGAGGGTTACGTTCACCGCATCGGCCGTACGGGTCGCGCCGGACGTACCGGTGAGGCGTTGCTGTTCGTCGCACCGCGCGAACGTCATCTGCTCAAGGCGATCGAGCGGGCGACGCGGCAGCCGCTCACCGAAATGCAGTTGCCGAGTGTCGAAGACGTCAACGCGCAGCGCGTAGCCAAGTTCGGCGACTCGATCACCGAAAGCCTCAGCTCCTCGAATCTTGCTCTGTTCCGTCGCCTCGTCGAGGACTACGAACGCGAGCACGACATCCCGCTCGCCGATATCGCTGCGGCACTTGCGTTGCAGTCGCGCGACGGCGAGAACTTCCTGATGTCGCCGGAGCCACCGCCACCACCCCCGCGCGAGCGGCGAACCTACGACGACGAGCCGCGCAGGGAGCGTCCGCCGCGCAAGTTCGATGATCGTCACGACGATCGACGTGGTGACGACCGACGTGGTGACGACCGGGGTCCGTCCGCGCATCGCAAGACCGGTGTCGAGCTCGCGACCTACCGCATCGGTGTCGGCAAACGCCATCACGTCGTTCCGGGTGCGATCGTCGGTGCCATCGCCAACGAGGGTGGGCTGCGGCGAAGCGACTTCGGCCACATCAGCATCAGGCCGGATCACAGCTTGGTCGAGTTGCCTGCGGATCTGCCGCGCGAGACGTTGGAAGCGTTGCGGCGCACCAGGATCAGCGGTGTGTTGATTCAGCTGCAGCTCGACTCGGGTCCGCCATCGCAGAACACGAGGTCAGGCCGCGACGAGCGCGGCGGCGGCAAGTACAACAAGCGCAAGTAGGCCGCCCTCCGCCGAGTGTGCACTTGCGTACGTCCTGGACGCGAAACTCGTACGTAGGTGCACACTCGCAGCTGGCTAGTTCGCGATATCGATAACCAGTCGGGTCGGGTTCGCCAACGCCGTCACCCGGAAGGCCGGGCGTTCGGCGGTCGTGCCGATGAACGACTGCGTCGTGCCTTCGAACAGTGTTGCAAGGTGCACCTCGGCGATGGCGGGCGCGGCTGGATCCGACAATGGGTCCGGACCCGCGTACTCGGTGACGCCGCTGTCGAACGGGTACGCGGACCCGTTGATCAGCACCTGCAGGATCGACGTTCCCTTGACTGGCAGATCGTTGCCGCTGCCGTCCTGGATCGCCTTGTCCACATATTCGACCGACCAGCCCGGTGCACCCTTGCCGCCGAATTCGTACACGACGCGGTCGTAGCCCTCGTGGTGGCCGATCCGGATGTCGGTGACGGTCAGCGCGGCGTCTCGCGACTGCTTCGCTGTCTTGATGCCCGCGTCGGTCGGCGGCGGCTCGGACTCCGTCGTCGTGGTGGTTGTCGACGGTGTTGCGCTGGCTGCGGCGGGAGTCGGCTCGGCGGGGCCGCTGTCTTCGGAGCAGCTTGCGGTCAGTCCGACGGCGAGTAGGGACGCGCATACGACGACGGTGTGACGGAAGTGACTCATGTGCCCTATGGTACGTCGCCATCGATCTCTAGCTCGGCAGCGACGATCACGACGTTGTCGAGCGGTAGCGACTGCACGCCGACCGCTGTACGCGCGTGTGCACCGATCTGCGGGCCGAACACACACAGGATCAGGTCGCTGAAACTGTTCAGCACAACCGTTGTGTGGTGAAAGCCGCTGTCGGCGTTGACCATTCCCGAGACATTGAGCCACGCCGTGACGCGGTCCAAGTCGCCGACCGCTCTCGCAACACTCGCGATCATCGATAACGCCGCCGACCGTGCGGCGTCACATGCGTCGTCGACGGAGACCTGGGACGGGACCTTCCCGAACGGACCCGCCAACGTGCCGTCCGGATTCTGGGCGGCATGTCCCGACAGGTAGACACGATTGCCGCGGACCCTCGCCCACTCGAAGGCGAACTGAAACCCGGGCGGGGGTTCCGGGGCGGGCGGCAGTACGAAGCCGAGTTCGGCGAGCTTGTTCTCTATTCGCATGTGCTCACCCCTGGTTTCGAGACAACGTGCTCAGACGTCGACGCCGTTGATGCTGTGCACCAGCCAGCCCTCTGGTTTCGCCGTCAACGTACTGACCGCTGCGTTGAGGATTCGCGGCGAGCGACGCGTGTGTACGACATCGAGTATCGCCCTGATGACCCCGCCGTGGGTGACGATGACGACCGCGGATTCTGGATGTTCGGCAGCGAGTTGCTGCAGGACCCGCAGACCTCGTTCGGCAACCTCGACGCGTGGCTCGAGTCCGGGGTACCAGCCGTGTGGCCACTCGTGATAGGCCTCCCAGTCGGTCAGGCCCTCGGCCTCGCCGTAGTGTCGTTCGACCAGGTCGTCGTAGGTTTCGGTGCGTGCCAAGCCGATGGATTCGCCGATGATGTCCGCGGTTTCGCTCGCGCGGGACAGCGGCGAACTGACCAGCAGGTCCCAGGTTCGGTCGGCAAGGCGGTGCGCTGCTTCGCGCGCCTGCGCGCGCCCGGTGTCGTTGAGCGGCACGTCGGAGGACCCCTGCAGACGGCCGTGCAGGTTCCAGTCGGTCTCGCCGTGCCGCACGAGAGCGAAGTAGGTCATCGGACCCGGGTCGTGCTGTGTCTGTCGGGCGTCCGCATAATGAACCGCAGAGTAACTTAGCCCGGCCGATGGCTCCGACGAACGTCTTAGGGACACCCATGAAGCTTGCGCTCACAGATGAAGAAGTTGCGTTTCGCGACGAGCTGCGAAATTTCTACGCGACCGAGATTCCCGCTGAGATCCGTGACCGAAACCGACGTGGCCTAGAGCCGCGTCGTGAGGACTGGGTGACGACGCAGCGAATCCTCAACGCCAACGGCCTTGCGGTGCCCAACTGGCCCGTCGAGTGGGGTGGCAAGGATTGGACGCCGACGCAGCATCACATCTGGCTCGACGAGATGCAGCTGGCGTCGGTCCCGGAACCGCTGACGTTCAACTGCGGCATGGTCGGCCCGGTGATCGCTGCGTTCGGATCGCAGGAGATCAAGGAACGCTTCCTGCCCAAGACGGCCAACCTCGACATCTGGTGGTCGCAGGGCTTCTCCGAGCCAGAGGCCGGATCCGACCTGGCATCGCTGCGGACCGTCGCGGTGCGCGACGGTGACAGCTACGTCGTGAACGGCCAGAAGACCTGGACGACGCTCGGTCAGTACGGCGACTGGATCTTCTGCCTGGTCCGGACCGATCCGAATGCGCCGAAGAAGCAGGCCGGAATCTCGTTCCTGCTCATCGATATGAAGTCGCCGGGCCTGACGGTCCGTCCGATCAAACTTATCGACGGTGGCTACGAGGTCAACGAGGTCTGGTTCGAAGACGTGCGGGTGCCTGCCGAGAATTTGGTCGGCGAAGAAAACCAGGGCTGGGCCTACGCCAAATTCCTGCTCGGCAACGAGCGCACGGGCATCACGGGTGTCGGGCGGACCAAGGTGCGACTCGCCGAGGCGAAACAGCATGCGGCGCAAACGAAGATCGGTAACTCGACGTTGCTCGAAGATCCGCTGTTCGCTGCGAAGCTCGCCGAACTCGAAAACGAGTTGCTGGCCCTCGAACTGACACAGCTTCGGGTGGTGTCGGGCTCGACGGACGGTAAGCCGAACCCTGCGTCGTCGGTGTTGAAGTTGCGTGGCTCCGAATTGCAGCAGGCTGCGACCGAGATTCTGCTCGAAGTTGCAGGCCCCGAGTCACTTCCGGTCGGCGCAGGCGACGACATCGTGACGCCGGAATGGGCGCAGCTCACGGCGCCGCACTACCTGAACTACCGAAAAGTGACCATCTACGGAGGATCGAGCGAAGTGCAGCGCACCATCATTTCGTCGACGATCCTCGGATTGTGAGGCGCAGCCATGGATTTCGAGTTCACCGATGAGCAGAAGCTGCTGCGTGACACCGCCCGCGAGATTCTGACGCGCAACTACGACGCCGAAAAGCGCAACAAGATCGTCGCCACCGAGCTCGGCTGGAGCCGTGACGTGTGGTCGAAGTTCGCCGAATTGGGTTTGCTCGGACTGATTTTCAGCGAAGAGGACGGCGGAATGGATGCCGGCCCCATCGAGGCGATGACCGTGCTGTCCGAACTCGGTCGCAGCCTCGCGCCAGAGCCGTTGATCGATTCCGTCCTGATTCCGGGTGGCATCGTCGCTGCCGCAGGCACCGCCGACCAGCGCAAGAAGTTGCTGCCGGAGGTTGCCGAGGGCAACACGCTGCTCGCCTTCGCGCATGCCGAGGCAGGCTCGCGCTGGCCGAACATCGACGTCGCGACCACCGCTGCGCAGCAGGGTGATTCGTGGACCCTCACCGGGCGCAAGCATCCGGTGCTCCGCGGTGATTGTGCCGACGTATTGGTTGTCAGCGCCACGTTGCCCGACGGTGGGGTCGGGCTGTTTCTCGTCGATGCGACGGCGTCGGGTGTGACACGGCATGTGTTCACGACTCATGACGGGTTGCGCGGTGCGCAGATCGATTTCGACGGCGCTGCTGCTGAATCCCTCGGCGACGCGGTCGATGCGAGTGCACACATCGAGGCTGCAATCGTGCGTGGCCAGGCTGCGCTCGGCGCAGAGGCGGTCGGTGCGCTCGAAGAGTCGTTGCGACTGACCACCGAATACCTCAAGACGCGCAAGCAGTTCGGGGTTCCGTTGGCGAAGTTTCAGACGCTCACCCAACGCGCCGCCGACATGTACGTGTCACTCGAGCTCGCTCGCAGCATGTGCCTGTACGCGACGATGGTCATTGCAGACGGCACGATCGATCCCGTGATCGCGTCGCGTGCCAAGTTGCAGATCGGGAAGTCGGCCCGCCACATCGGTCACGAAGCGATCCAGCTGCACGGTGGCATCGGCATGACGGCGGAGTATCCGGTCGGTCACTATGTGAGCCGCCTGACGGCGATCGAGAACACCCTCGGTGCAACGGCCGATCACGTTCGCGTACTCGCCGGGCACGTCGCCGACTACGAGAAGATCGACATCTAGCTCCTTGCCCCGGCGGTCGGGGTTACCTGACCGCCCGGGTTGTCGTCTCTTCTGTCGTCTCCGGCTCGGTCTCTTCGGTTGTCGTCTCTTCTGTCGTCTCCGGCTCGGTCTCTTCGGTTGTCGTCGGCCGCGGCCGTGTCGTGCGTGTGGTCGACGTGCGCGTCGGCGGTTCGGTCGTGGTCCTCTTCGGTTGCGTTTCGTCCGCAATGCGCCAGGTCGGTGACGGCGGCACAAGGACAGCGGGGCTCGACGATCCGCTCGGCACCGAGAGAGCGCTCGAGAGTCCGCGCTTCAACGGCGGCGGAGTGACGTTGTCGTCGGCGCTCGATCCGCAGGCCGCAACGAGGGTCACGCCGATAGCAATGGCGAGTGTGGCGACCGCGGGCCCAGCCGCCGTCCGTAACGAATCCCGCATGTCGTCCTATCTAGATAAAGAGTTGGACAACTTTAAACCGGTTAGTCGCTGTCGTGCCCATCGTGGTCGATTCGCTTGCCACCGCTCGGATAGGTTTCGAGATCTCGGAACGATATCGAGCGGATTTTCTATGTCGTGTCGCGGCCGTATATTGCCTGCACGGTCGTAACCTCTGTGACAGAAGTAAACAATTGAGAACCTCACTGGACGAAATTTCTGTCTTTCGTGAAGGAGCAACTGGTCATGGGGTCCAACTTTTCGAAGTCAGTATGTTGGTTCGTGTTTCTCGTCGGTCTCGCTGCGGCGGTCGTCGGAATCACGGAACTGCATGTCGAATCTGCGGTGTGCGGTCTGATCGCGGCGTCGACGTCCGGCTTGATCCTGCTCAAGATGCGCGCCGAAGCTCTCGGCCGCTTCGACGGGCTGGATCGACTCGAAACGACGCGGCGGGCGATAGCAGGCACGCTCACCGCGCCACGTATGTAGTCCCATCGGTCCGCGAGTTCGTCGGACCAGCGATTATGCAGATCGTCAATTGTTGACAATCTGCGGATTCGCCTCGACCATTGGTCCATGACCGCACTGAGCCCGATCCTGCAGCAGGCCACACCGGTGATCGTCGACCATGCCTCGGGCAGTTGGATCGTCGGAACGGACGGCCGGCGCTACCTCGACTTCACAACCGGGATCGGAGTCACCAGCACCGGGCACTGCCATCCGCGCGTCGTTGCCGCGGCCAGAGAGCAGGTCGGCTCGATAATCCATGCGCAGTACACGACCCTGCTGCATCGCCCCCTGCTCGAACTCACCGAAAAACTTGGCGAGGTCCTACCCGACGGACTGGACAGCGTCTTCTACGCGAACTCGGGATCGGAAGCCGTCGAAGCATCGATTCGATTGGCGCGCATGGCCACCGGCCGACCGAACATCATCGCGTTCCACGGCGGCTTTCACGGCCGAACTGTCGCGGCCGCCTCGCTCACCAGTGCAGGCACCAAATTTCGCTCGGGCTTTTCGCCACTGATGGGCGGCGTCCACCTCGCCCCCTTCCCGTACGCCTATCGCTACGGGTGGGATGTCGAGACCGCGGTCGACTTCGCGTTGCGCGAGTTGGATTACCTGCTGCAGACGGTCTCCAGTGTCGCCGACACCGCCGCGTTCATCATCGAGCCCGTACTCGGCGACGGTGGCTATCTGCCGACACCGCCACGCTTCCTCGACGGTCTCCGCGCACGTGCTGATCGGCACGGCATCGTCTTCATCGTCGACGAGGTGCAGGCAGGCGTCGGCCGCACCGGAAAGTTCTGGGGCCACCAGCATTCCGCGGCAACGCCGGATGTCCTCATCACCGCCAAGGGGCTTGCCAGTGGGTTCCCCATCTCGGCGATCGCAGCGTCGACGGAGCTGATGTCGAAGGCGTGGCCCGGTTCGCAAGGCGGTACCTACGGCGGCAATGCCGTGGCTGCGGCGGCTGCAGTCGCGACGCTCGACGTCGTCCGTGACGAAGGACTGGTCGAGAACGCGCGGATCCGTGGCGCCGAGCTTGGCAGTGGATTGTCCCGACTTGGTGAGGAGTTCGGCCAGATCGGGAATGTGCGTGGCCTCGGCTTGATGCAGGGGATCGAATTCACCACAGCAGCAGGAGAACCCGACGCCGACGCCGCTCGTGCCGTGCAGCAGGCCGCGATCGACGAAGACCTGCTGTTGCTCACCTGCGGTGGATACGGGAACGTTGTGCGTGTGGTCCCCGCCCTGACGGTCACGGCAGACGAGATCGACGAAGGTCTACGGCGGATCGGTGCCGCCATGAAAGTTGGGTTGAGTGGGTAGTGACGTGCCTGGTTCGGTGACTGCTGCTGCACCGCAGCGACTCGTCGACGCGCTGTCGGCTGCCGGCGTCACGTTGGAGACCGACGACCGACGCAGGGCCGAATACTCCTACGACGCTTCGAATTACCGAGTGCGTCCGCTCGGAGTTGCATTTCCGCGGACTGTGGCCGATGCCGTCGAGGTCGTTCGGGCATGTGCAGACGCGGGAGTGCCCATCACCTCACGCGGCGGTGGCACGTCGATGGCAGGGAACTCGATCGGTCCAGGCGTGGTGCTGGACTTCTCGCGGTACCTGAATCGAGTGTTGCGGATCGATGCTGATGTGCGGACGGTGCAGGTCGAGCCAGGCATCGTGATCACCGATCTGATGGGGCAGGTCGCTGAGGCGACTGCGGGCCGGCTGACCTTCGCGCCCGATCCGTCGAGCAAGTCACGTGCGACGGTCGGCGGGGCGATCGGCAACGACGCGTGCGGAAATCATTCGGTCCGGCACGGCCGAACCTCCGATCATGTTGTGGCGCTGGACGTGCTGACCGCGGACGGCCAGCTGTTGACGGCAACGAGCGACGGCTTGTGGGCAACGAATCCGGACGATGTCGGAGCGGTTGCTGCCGCTGCCGCACTGACCGTTGCACTGCGAGGGATTGCGGCGGAATATCTTTCGGAGTTTCGGCTCGAACTCGGTCGGATCCCGCGGCAGGTATCGGGCTTTCACCTCGCGCACCTATTGCCCGAGAACGGGTTCAACGTCGCACGTGCGCTCGTCGGGAGCGAGGGCACGTGTGTCGTCATCGTCGGGGCGACCCTGCGGTTGGTGCCCGTCGCCGAGTCCGCGCAACTGCTGTGCCTCGGGTACCGGGATGTTGTGGACGCCGCTCGTGATGTCATGACGATCCTCGAATACTCGCCTGCCGCAGTGGAAGGCATCGACTCGTCGATCGTGGATACGATGCGACACCGGCGCGGACCCGATGCGGTTGTCGGTCTCCCTGACGGTTGCGCCTGGCTCTACGTCGAACTCGACGGTGACGATCACGCTCAGGTCAGCGCGCGCGGTGCCGAACTGCTGCAACGGCTTCGAGAGTCAGGGCGTCTCGTCGACGGACGCATCGTTGCCGACCCGACCGAGAGTGCCTCGCTGTGGCGGGTCCGCGAAGACGGCGCCGGACTCGCATCCCGCCTCGCCAGTGGTGGTGAAAGCTGGCCTGGCTGGGAGGATTCGGCTGTCGCGCCCGAGCAGCTGGCCGACTACCTCGTCGAAATGCTGGCGCTGCTCGACGAATTGGGTCTCACCGGCGTGATGTACGGCCATTTCGGCGCGGGCTGCATGCACGTCCGCATCACCTTCGACCAGCGAACCGAGGCCGGGCGAGCGGTGATGGCCGACTTCGTCCATAGGGCGGCGGCACTGTGCGTGCGATTCGGTGGGTCGGTGTCCGGTGAACACGGCGACGGGCGCGCTCGGTCGGACGTGTTGCCGCTGATGTATTCACCGTCGACGATGACTGCCTTTGCGAAGTTCAAACAAATCTGGGATCCGCTGGCAATTCTCAACCCGGGCAGCATCATCGATCCCGCCCCGATGCTGACCGACCTGGCAATGGCCGGCATCGCGCCACTGGAGTGGCAGACAAGCTTCGAACTCGCAGCGGGCGATGGCACGGTCGATCCGTTCGTTCGGGCGGTGCAGGGCTGCGTCGGGGTCGGTCGCTGTCGGACCTCCAGTGGGGGAGTGATGTGCCCGAGTTATCGGGCGACCGGTGACGAGAAGGATTCGACGCGTGGTCGGGCACGAGCTTTGCAGGACATGGTGCGCAGCGGTGCGCCGACTTCGCTCGAGGGGTGGAAGTCGGACGCGGTACGCGAATCGCTCGATCTGTGCCTGTCCTGCAAAGCGTGCTCGACGGACTGTCCGACCGGTGTGGACATGGCGACCTACAAGGCCGAGTTCTTCGACCACTACTACCGGCGTCGACGAAGGCCGTTGTCGCACTACAGCCTTGGCTGGCTGCCGCTCTGGCTGAAGGTGGCATCCCGGACGGCACCGATCGTCAATCGGTTGGTGCGACCTGGAACGGCGAGGCTTGCCGGACTGACGTCGCAGCGGGCGTTGCCGCAGTTCACGTCGCGTAGGCGGTTGCGTCGCGAGGTTGGTCCCGCGGTTGCCCACGCGGACACCGTGCTTGTGATCGATTCGTTCACACAGGGTTTCAGGCCCGATGTCGCTGGGTCCGCGCGGAGGGTGCTTGCCGATGCTGGGCGTGCCGTCGAATGCCGGACCGATGTCTGCTGCGGCCTGACCTGGATCTCGACAGGTCAATTGACCAGGGCGAAAAAGGTTCTCACCAAGACGGCGCACGCGCTCGACGACGGTACGGACCGTCCCATCGTCGTCGTCGAACCGAGTTGCGCGGCGGCATTGCGCAAGGATCTACCCGAGTTGGTGCAGACGGATGCGGCCCGGCGCGTCGCCGCACGAGTCCGAAGCTTTGCCACGGCGGTGACCGAGCAGGTCGAATCCGGTTGGCGCAGCTCGGTATCGCTGCCCGCCGAGGTGACTGTGCAAACGCATTGCCACGAGTACGCGGTATTCGGAGCAGGTTCGCAACGTAAGGCTCTTGCTGCGGCAGGCGTCGATGGTGTTCGCGAAGCAACGGGTTGCTGCGGTGTGGCAGGCAATTTCGGCTTCGAACGCGAGCACTACGACCTCAGTATGAAGGTTGCCGAGCAGGCGCTCGCGCCCGCGCTACGCGAAACCAGTTCCGATGCAGTCGTTCTCGCCGACGGTTTCAGCTGCCGAATGCAGGTGGACCAGTTGGGTCGGTCGTCGATGCACCTCGCCCAGTTGCTCGATCCCGATCGCGAACGAGAGGAGCGGCACTGATGGCCGTACCAGAGTTGCTTTACATCGACGGCAAGTGGACCCCTGCCGAGTCGGGCAACACCTTTCCGGTCCACAACCCGGCCGACGAGAGCGTGCTCGCCCACGTCGCAGACGGTTCCGCTATCGATGCCGAACGGGCGCTCGCGGCCGCAGCAGCCGCCCAACCTTCCTGGGCGCTGACCGCGCCGCGTGAGCGAAGCGAGATCCTGCGTCGCGCATACGAACTCATCCTTGAACGGACCGACGAACTCGCCGCGATCATGACAGCGGAGATGGGCAAGCCGCTCGCCGAGGCTCGCGGTGAAGTGGCTTACGGTGCCGAGTTCTTCCGTTGGTTCTCCGAGGAGGCGGTCCGGATCGGCGGCGATCACACCACGACAGGCGACGGCCGCAATCGGATCGTCGTGTCCAAGGTGCCGGTCGGTCCGTGTGTTCTGGTGACGCCGTGGAACTTTCCGTTGGCGATGGGGACCCGCAAAATCGGTCCGGCTGTTGCGGCCGGTTGCACGATGGTGTTCAAACCTGCCGAGCAGACGCCGCTGACCGCGCTGGCTCTGATGCAAATCCTGGAGGACGCCGGTCTACCGCCTGGTGTGTGCAACGTCGTAACGACAAGCGACGCAGGGTCGGTCGTCGGTCCGTGGCTGGCGAGCGGTGTCGCGAGGAAGTTGAGCTTCACCGGGTCGACCCAGGTCGGAAAGCTGCTGTTGAGCCAGGCCGCGGCGACCGTCATGCGGACGTCGATGGAACTCGGCGGCAACGCTCCGTTCGTCGTGTGCGCCGACGCTGACGTGGACCGTGCTGTCGACGGTGCCATGGTTGCGAAGCTGCGCAATATGGGGGAGGCGTGCACCGCCGCGAACAGGTTCTTCGTGCACCGCAGTGTCGCAACGGAATTCACGGAGAAGCTGGCAGCGAAGATGTCCGAACTGAGGGTGGGCGACGGTGCTTCCGATGGTGTGCAGATCGGTCCGCTCATCGATGGCGACGGGTTGACCAAAGTGCAGGAGTTGGTTGCCGACGCCGTTGGCCGCGGCGCCCGCGTCGTGACAGGCGGTGTGGCCCCCGATGGTCCCGGTCACTTCTATCCGCCGACGGTACTGACGGACGTGAATCACGATGCGGACCTGATGAGTACGGAGATCTTCGGTCCGGTCGCAGCGATCGTGGTCTTCGACGACGAGGACGAGGTCATCGATATCGCGAACGACACCGAGTGGGGCTTGGTCGGCTATCTGTTCACGCAAGACATCGATCGCGCGCTGCGGCTCAGCGATCGGATGGAGGTCGGGATGGTCGGCCTGAACACGGGTCTCGTGTCGAACCCGGCAGCGCCGTTCGGTGGCGTCAAGCAATCGGGTCTTGGTCGGGAAGGCGGCCGTGTTGGCATCGAGGAATTCCTGGAGTACAAGTACCTTGCGATACCCAAGAATGTGTAGGGAGTACCCGTGACGAGGTTGTTGGCTCCGTTGAATGCGCCGCAGACGTCGGTCGTCATTGCCGATCAGCTGCGCGAGCGCGTTCTCGATGGGTCGTATCGGCCAGGGGAGCAGCTCAGCGAGGCGAACCTAGCTGCGCAGCTTGCAGTGTCGCGCGGCCCGGTTCGCGAAGCGTTGCAGCGGCTTGCGCAGGAAGGCTTGCTGGTCAGTCATCGCAATCGTGGCGTCTTCGTCGTGGAGTTGAGTCCAGGCGACATCGCCGAGATCTACGCCGCGCGAGAGGCTGTCGAGCAGGCTGCGGCGCGGACCGTCTTCGAGGGCGATCAGGATCTGAAGGCCGCCGCGGTTGCGCGATTGGGGATGATCGTCGCGGAGATGCCCGCTCTGATCGCCGCCAACGACTGGAAGAATCTGGCGAAGCAGGACTTGAAGTTTCACGCCACGCTCGTCGAGGCGACGGGGAATTCGCGGTTTGTGCGGATCTACGCCACGCTCGCTGCCGAGTCGCGAATTTGTATGGTGCACTTGGAAAATGCCTATCATCGGCCGGAGGCGCTGACCGAGGAACATCAGCGTCTCGTCGACCTGCTCGATACCGGTCCGTGGGAAGACCTCGCCGCGGCGATCAGAACCCATATGGCCACCGCCGTCGAGGATCTGACGATGCTGATGGCCGAGCGGGATCGGTTGCTGGACAGTGAGAGCGGGCCTCACCGGGCGCCGACGTCGCATGGCGCGTAAGCCCGTCGTCGTCGTGCTGCACGCCGACGTTCTGCCCTCCGGCATGGACGCGGTGGCGACGGCAGCCGACGTGCGGTACGCGACCGCGGATACTCTTGCCGAAAATCTTTCGGGTGCGGACGTTCTCCTCGTCTGGGACTTCTTCTCCACGGCGTTGCGCGGAGCCTGGGACAAGGCGGACTCACTGCGGTGGATCCACGTCGCTGCCGCCGGAGTCGATTCGTTGCTGTTCGACGAACTCGTCGATTCCGATGTGCTGGTGACGAATTCGCGTGGTGTGTTCGATCGTCCGATCGCGGAGTTCGTCCTCGCGACGATTCTCGGTTTTGCGAAAGATGTTGCTACGTCGGTCCGGCTTCAGGACTCGAAGCGCTGGCAACATCGGGAGACCGAAAGTATCGCTGTGTCACGGGTGTTGGTGGTCGGTACCGGTGCCATCGGCCGAGAGACCGCTCGGTTGCTCACAGCGGTCGGTATGCGGGTTGCAGGCTCTGGGCGGGTGAGCTCTGACAACGATCCCGATTTCGGCGTCGTCCATGCCAGCCGGGAGCTCAAAACTGTTGTCGGCGAATTCGATTACGTCGTGCTGCTGGCACCGCTGACGGACGCCACCCGAGGCGTGGTCGATGCCGGTGTGCTCGCGGCGATGAAGCCGACGGCACGGCTCGTCAACGTCGGTCGGGGGGAGTTGGTCGTCACCGACGACCTCGTCGCAGCGTTGCAGGCACGCGAACTGGCGGGTGCGGCGCTGGATGTTTTCGACACCGAACCGCTACCGGCGGATCATCCGCTGTGGCAACTGGATTCGGTGCTGATCACGCCGCACATGAGCGGTGATGCGGTCGGTTGGCGTGACCGCTTGGCGGAGCTGTTCGTCTCAAATTTCGAGCGCTATGCAGCTGACCACACCCTCGTCAACGTCGTCGACAAATCCCGCGGATATTAGGCGGCTCCGCCGCTCGTGAGTCCTTTCGGAGGGCGGGACCACCAAAAGGACTCACGAGGCGCGAAGCGCCCCAAGGCATTTGTGGTCCACCGAAGCACCGACCAAACGCAGCGCTTCCCACACCGTCACCTGGTTGGCGGTCAGGACGACCTTGCCGAGTCGGAGTTCGAGCTCACCGACGTAGCCCGCTGTGTGAAAGGCGGTGTCCGGCAACAGCACCGCCTGTGCGGTCGGGGAGTCACCGGCAATCGCTATGTCGGCGAGGCGTTGTGCCGACAACGTGCCGACCTCGGCTGCGGTGAAGATGTCGTGGCTCGTCGTTCGCACGACCTCGATGCCCGCTGCTTCGAGGAATGTGGTGAACAGCGCTGCGACATCTGCCGGGTAGGTCGCGGCGACCGCGACACGGTCGATCCCCAGAGCGCGCAACGCATGGACGAACGCCAGCGACGTACTCGATGCCGGCACGCCTGCCGCTGCCGCGAGCGTCTCAGCTTGTTCGTGCGCGCCGTCCCAGCCGTAGGCGAAGCTGCCGCTGGTGCAGGCCCACATCACCGCGTCCAGTCCGCGTGGCTGCAAGGCCGCGGCACCGTCTGCGAGCGTTTCCGGCCGACCCCAGTCGAGCAGCGCATCCAAGCGGTGCGCGTCTTCGTTCATCAGCGTGTGCGCAACGGGGAGTGCGAACGCACCGGCGAGCAACGACTCGAAGCGCGGGAAATCGTCCTCCGCCGAGAAGCCTGGGTAAAGAATTCCGATGGTCGGCAGCTGCGAAGTCATGCCACCTCCAAGTGAGTCCGTATGATTGTCAACAATATACATTCTGTCGAAGGGGAGCGTTCATGAGCCGATACATCGACATCACGCTGGAGAAGCGCGGCGTCACCTGCGTCGCGAAATTGCTCGACGACCTCGCCCCCCGAACCTGCGACGCCGTCTGGAATGCGCTGCCGCTCGGGGAAGGCGCCTACCACGCCAAATACGCACGAAACGAGATCTACACGCTCATCGACGCCTTCGCCCCCGACGAGCCCGGACCCGAGAACCCGACGATCACCCCGATTCCCGGCGACGTCATGTACTTCACGTTCGCGCCGTGGCAGCTCTCGGCCAAATCGCACGGGTACGAGGCGACGGCACCTGTGACATCCCCCGTCGCTCCGCTCCACCCGAAGATCGATCTTGCCCTCTTCTACGAACGCAACAACCTGCTGCTCAACCCGGATTTCGGCTTCGTGCCAGGCAACGTGTTCGCGACGATCGTGTCAGGGCTCGACGAGATCGCCGCCGCGTCGCAGGATCTGTGGCTGCGGGGCGTGGAAGGCGAGACGCTGCGATTCGAGCGCCGCGAGGGTGGTCTCTGACGGACCCCGCCGCCGCTTGCCCTGCCAGGTGTCGATGAACAACCGCTGCTTGATGTCGGGTTGCCTGATTCCGGCAGCGCGCAGAGCGGCCCAGATCGACACCTGGTTTGCGGTCAGGACCGGTTTGCCGAGGTCGGCTTCCAACTGGCGGATCAGCGGGTAGGTCCGCAGGTTGGTGCAGCTGACGAAGATTGCTTCCGCGTCGGGGTGATCGGCGCCGAGCACGAGCTCGCGGATGTGTTCCTCGCTGATCTGCCAGATGCGATCTTCCCGGCCGAGTCCGAGGCTGGACGTGACGCCGATGCCCGACTCCTCGAGAAAGATCCGCAGCCGGTCGGTGACGCCGTCGATGTAGGGCGTCGCGAGCGCGATCTTCCGGGTGCCGAGCGCTTCGCAGGCCTGGACCAGTGCGCCTGCGGTCGTCACCGCGGCGGGTGCGCCTGCTTTGGTCATGACCGACCGCATCTGCCGCTCCCCGGCAGCACCGCGAATAAAGCTGCCTGACGTGCACAGATATACAACGGCGGCAGGGTCGGTTGTCAGCAGCTGCCGGGTCGCGTGCCGGACAGTGCGGTCGTTGCTGATCGACTCGGCCATGGCAACAGTCGAGGGCAGGCCGAGGTGGGGGGTCCGTGTGACCAGCAGGCTGACGCGTTTCGGGGTCCAGCGCCAGATCTCACGATCGAGTGCGAAATCGTAGGGCACGATGACGCCCAGGTAGGACTGTTCCTCGGTACGGTCCGTCATCACACCTCGCAATTGTAAACAATCTACTATCGGAGGCGCGACGTCGAACCGATCCGCAAGATTGTGCTTCTGTGTAGATAAATAGGCCCAAGCGAGAGGATGTGCCCAGTGGGTGCGCAACCCAGCGATCTAGCTGACTGGACTGCCGTTGAACTCGTCTCCGCCTACCGGCGTCGAGACGTCTCGCCAGTTGACGCTACCCAAGCTGTTTTGACCCGGATAGAGACCTTCGACAGCACCGTCAAGGCCTATTGTGTGCTTGATTCGTCGTTTGCGCTAGCCGAAGCGCAAAAGTCGGAAAACCGCTGGCAGGCGGGCCGGCCCGCTGGTCCCGTCGACGGCGTTCCCGCCTCTGTTAAGGACCTGTTACTAACCCGAGGTTGGCCCACACTTCGGGGTTCCAAGTCGATCGATCCGGACCAGGATTGGACGGTCGATTCGCCGTGTGTCGCGCGGTTGCGTGAAAGTGGCGCCGTCCTCGTCGGCAAGACGACGACGCCCGAACTCGGGTGGAAAGGCGTCACCGACAATCCGCTCACCGGCGTCACCCGCAACCCGTGGGACCCGACCCGGACGAGCGGCGGTTCGAGCGGCGGCGCTGCTGCCGCGGTGGCAGCAGGCATGGGTCCGCTGGCAATGGGAACCGACGGCGGCGGTTCGGTGCGCATCCCCGGCAGCTTCTGCGGCGTCGTCGGATTCAAGGCAACCTACGGAACCGTGCCGATCTACCCGCCGAGCCCGTTCGGCACGCTCGCCCATGTCGGTCCGTTGACGAGGACCGTCGACGACGCGGCCCTTGTCCTCGACGTCGTCACAGGTCCGGACTCGCGCGACTGGTCCGCGCTCGCAAGCCCGTCCGACAGCTTCCGTTCCGGTCTCGACACCTCCCTGGCTGGTCTGCGGGTCGCCTACAGCCCCGATCTCGGCTTCGCTGCTGTCGATCCGGGGGTTGCCGCTGCCGTCGAGCGAGCAGTAGGCATCCTCGCGGACCTAGGCGCGCAGGTCGAGAAGGTAGATCCCGGATTCGAGGATCCGGTCTGGGCATTCGAATGCCTGTGGTTCGCAGGCGCGGCCAAGGCGACCGAGCACCTCACCGAGCAGCAACGCTCGGAACTCGACCCGGCCCTGGCCCGAGCCTGCGAGATCGGCCGCGAATTCTCGGCACAGGACTACCTCGAAGCCAACGCGCGCCGTATGAATCTCGGTGTCGCGATGGGTGCGTTCCACGAGCGATACGACCTACTCGTGACGCCGACGATGCCGATCGTGGCCTTCGAAGCAGGCGTCGAAGTTCCCGACGGCTGGACCGGGAGAGGGTGGACGAGCTGGACCCCGTTCACGTATCCGTTCAACCTCACTCAGCAACCGGCGATCACTGTGCCGTGCGGGTTCTCGGCCTCGGGATTGCCGATCGGGTTGCAGATCGTCGGACCACGGCACGCAGACGTACGAGTGCTCAACGCCGCGAAGGCGTACGAGGACGCGACGGAGTGGTGGAAACGGCGTCCCGTTCTTCGTTGAGCAGCCGCTAACCCGTGTGCTCACGCAGGTAGGCCAGGTCGTCGGCCAGGCCTTCTGCCGGGGTTTCGAGGATCACCGGTGCACCGGCCGATCTGCACACCTCAGCGAGCAACTCGGGATCGATCGTGCCGTCCGAGAAGTTGGCATGACGGTCGCGCGCCGAATCGAATTCGTCGCGCGAACTGTTGAGGTGAACGAGGTCGATGCGGCCGGTGATCGCTTTGATCCGGTCGACGATCCCGACCAGGTCTTCCCCGCCTGCCCAGGCGTGACACGTATCGAGGCAGAAGCCTGCGCCGAACTCGCCGACCGCATCCCACAGCTTCGCGATCGAATCGAAGTAGCGGGCCATCGCGTGATCGCCGCCCGCGGTGTTCTCGATCAGGATCGGGACCGGGAATCCGCCCTTCTCTGCCTGGCGTTCGAACAGCTTGCGCCAGTTGTCGATTCCGGCCTCGATCTCGCCGTCGTTGCGGACGTGACCACCGTGCACGACGAGTCCGAACGCGCCGAGATCCGCCGCAGCCTTTGCCTGTGCGGCGACGGCCTGCCGTGACGGCATCCGCAATCGGTTGTTCGTGCTCGCCACATTGATTTGGTATGAGGAGTGCACGACCACATCGATCGGGCTTGCCAGAATCTCGTCGGTACGAGGATGGGGTTTCGGCTTCTCCCACCCTTGCGGATCGATGACGAACATCTGAATCAAGTCGGCACCGAGCTCTTCGCCGAATCCGATCGGATCGCTGTCAAGCCGGACGTGGGCTCCTAACCTCGCGCTTTCACGCTAATTCGGCAGAGGACTGTGTCGCAGACAAAGAATGGTGC
>NZ_JBIMSN010000088.1:0-1217 GCF_043944905.1 Antrihabitans spumae | reverse complement strand
GATGACACTGACACATATTGGCTGGTCGCCAACATGCCGGGAAGGTGCACCCTTTGTCCAGGGCGTAGCGGACCAAACGCTGATCACCCTGCGCGATGCGTTTGGATCTGCCGAGATAGATCGGGCGACCATCATCATCGAACAACGCGAGGTAGTGATGCGCGTGAGCCGCCATCCTGACGACATCTCGGATCGGAAGTAGCGATCCACCACCGGTGATGGCCTGCCCGGTGGCCTCTTCGAGCTCTTTGACGGTCATGGTCGCCACGACGGTGACCGGCAGTCCACGGTGTTGGCCGAGGGTGCCGGAGGCGAGCGCGTCGCGTAGCACCATTTTCAACCCGTCGTGTTGACGTTGCCCGACCGACCGGTCGTCACGGTGGGCGACCTCGTCGGCGGGTTCGTCCTCGACGGTGGAGTCGGTATCTGCCGGGTTCCCGACGCCGGGTTTGG
This sequence comes from Antrihabitans spumae, assembly GCF_043944905.1. Classification (NCBI taxonomy): domain Bacteria; kingdom Bacillati; phylum Actinomycetota; class Actinomycetes; order Mycobacteriales; family Nocardiaceae; genus Antrihabitans; species Antrihabitans spumae. The sequence goes on along the minus strand of NZ_JBIMSN010000088.1, from coordinate 764 downwards.
CGTATTTCGCGAACAGCGCCTCGAGGTAGGCGCGTAATTCCGGGTCGACGCAGAAACTCCCCTTGGTCATCAGGTCGGTGCCTTGTTTGCCGAGGAGGAAGCTGCGTTTGCGTTCGCGGTCCACCTCGGGTGCGTTGCCGTCGGGGTTCAAATAGGCGAGGATCCGGTTGCCTGCGCGGCGGAGTTGGTCGGGCCGCAGAATCCGGGCTTGCTCGGCCAGTTTCGCTTCGGCTTGTTCGCGGGTCTCGGCGTCGACGTAGCTGGGGACCTGGGCGAAGAATTCGCGGATGACATTGATGTGGGCTCGGCCGATCGCTCCGTCGGCGTGGGCTGCGGCGGTGTTCGGGTAGACCGGGTCGAGAGGTGCACCGGAGAATCCGGTGCGCGGTCCGAGGTCTTCAGCGATCTTGCGGCGTGCTTTGGCTTCGCCGGGGTAGATCCGCAACGTGTCGGCGAGGACGTCGGCGAGGCGGTAGTCGCCGAGTTCGCCGGGAATCCATTGTTCCTGCATGTCGGCGATCAGGACGGTTCCGAAACCGGAGATCGTGCGTGTTCCGGTTTCGAATCGTTGCACGAGGTCGAGGCGGTCGCGGTTGTTCGACAGTTCGCCGAATCCGACGTCACGTAACCCTTGGAGAGCTGTTTCGAACGCGACCATCGCAGCTTCCACCGCCGCGGTGGGTTGCGGTGTCGGGTTCGAAAGCATGTACTGCTTATCTGCTTAAGTGGACTGATTCTTCAGAAGTCATCAAATGTGTTGCTGG
>NZ_JBIMSN010000087.1:0-1443 GCF_043944905.1 Antrihabitans spumae | reverse complement strand
ACCGTCACGCAGCATCAGCTGCATGACCCACGAGGATCTGTCCAAGATCCTTGACACACCTCAGTGCCTTCAGTGCGAGTATCAGTTCGGACGACTCTTTATGGACGTGGAAGCTCAGCTGCAATGGACGTTCGACCGTAATGGTCTGGTATCCGAACTCTTGGCCCTCCATAACTTTTGATATTGATGGCGTTTCGGTGTCGCCCGGCTCGTAGTCAAAATTGGCGTATAGCTCGACGATCTTCCGGATGTCCTCAGCCCTCAACTCCTTGCGCTTCGAGCCGAGCGATTTGCGCATCTTGCCGTACATCTCGGCGGCGTTGATCAGCTGGACCTTGCCCTTCCGATCGGCGGGCTTGTTGTTGTCCAGCAACCAGATATACGTAGAGATGCCGGTGTTGTAGAACATGTCCGTCGGTAGCGCGACGATCGCGTCGAGGTAGTCGTTCTCGATGATCCACTGTCTGATGTTCGATTCACCCGAACCTGCTCCCCCCGTGAATAGGGGTGAGCCGTTAAGAACGATTGCCAGTCGACTGCCGCCTTCACCGTTCCGCACCGGCTGCATCTTCGAGATCAGGTGCATTAGGAACAACAGCGAGCCATCGGAGACGCGTGGTAGCCCCGGTCCAAACCGTCCAGCATGGCCACGTTGTTCGTGCTCATCGGTGACCGCCTTCTGCTGGGTCTTCCATTCGACGCCGAACGGTGGATTCGAGAGCAGGAAGTCGAACTTTCGTCCGGAGTGGCCGTCGTCGACGAGGGTGTCGCCAAGATAGACGTTGTCCACGTCCTGGCCCTTGATGATCATGTCCGACTTGCACATCGCATACGACCGAGCGTTGATCTCCTGGCCGTAGAGCACCGGCCGCGCGCTGGGGTTCATGTCGATCAAGTGGTCGTACGCAGTCGACAACATGCCGCCCGTACCCGCGGCGGGGTCATAGATGGTACGGACGGTGCCGGGCTTCGTAAGTTCGTCGTCGGCGTTGGCGAAAAGAAGGTCGACCATCAAGGCGATGACCTCGCGGGGGGTAAAGTGGTCGCCAGCCTGAGCGTTGTTCGATTCCGCAAACTTCCGAATCAGCTCTTCGAAGATGTAGCCCATGTCGTGCCCGGTCACAACCTGGGGATGCAGGTCGACTGCCGCGAACTCTTTGACGATCAGGTACAGGCGCTCGGACTTCTGCAGATCGGCTATAAGATCGTTCATCCGAAACCCGTCGAAGACATCGCGAATATTCGGCGAGAACCGCGCGATGTAGTCGACGATGTTGTCCGCGACGCCTTCGGGGTCGGCGGTCAGTGACGCAAACGTCCACCGCGACGTGTTGAAGAACGGCAGGCCGAATTTAGACTTGAGGACGACGCCCGGATCGATACCGTGAATCGCCCCGGGTTTGATGCACACCCAGTTATTTGATTCCAGCCTGCTGGCGGGTG
>NZ_JBIMSN010000086.1:0-2784 GCF_043944905.1 Antrihabitans spumae | reverse complement strand
CACAATCACTTCGGAGTCATTTCACCTCCGATATGGATAACAGCGCCTCGTGGCGCACGTGGTGGCATTGGCAGAGGTTGGCGGGTCTCCAGCAGCCGGGGAAAGTACATCCGCGGTCTTTGGCGTAGCAGACTATGCGTTGGTTGCCGGTGGCGATGCGTGTGCTGCGGCCGAGGTAGATGGGGCGGCCGTCGTCATCGAAGATGGTGAGGTAGTGGTAGGCGTGGCGCGCCATTTTGAGGATGTCGCGCATCGGGAGCACGGTGTCGCCCGCGGTGGTAGCGGTGCCCGTGGCGTCGGTCAGCTCTTTGACGGTCATCGAGGCGACAACAGTGACGGGCAGACCTCGGTGTTGGCCAAGATTGCCGGTGGCGAGGGTAGCGCGGAGGACAGCCTTGAGTGCGTCGTGGTTGCGTTGTCCGGGGTTGCGGCGGTCGCGGGCGGCGGCTGTCTCGGTGGGGTCGGCGTCGACGGCTGATTCGGTGTCGTCGGGGTTGCACACGCCGCGTCGGGCGTATTTGGCGAGGATGGTTTCGAGGTAGGCGCGTAATTCGGGGTCGATGACGAATTCGCCTTTGGTCATCAGGTCTGGGCCTTGTTTGCCGAACATGAAGCTGCGTTTGCGGGCGCGGTCTGCGTCGTCGAAGTGTCCGTCGGGTTGAGGTAGGCGAGAAGGCGTTCGGATACCTTGCGGAGTTGGTCGGGGCGCAGTGTGCGGGCTTGGTGAGCGAGCGTGCGTTCGGCGTGTTCGCGGGTATCGAGATCGATGTCGTGTGGGAGTTGGTTGAAGAATTCGCGGATGATCTGGACGTGGGCGTCGCTGATGGCGCCGTCGGCTTGAGCGTCGGCGGTGGCGGGGTAGATCGGGTCGAGTTGCTCGCCGGTGAGGCTGATGCGAGGGGCGAGTTGTTCGGCGGTGCGGACGCGGTGACGGGCGTCGGTTGGGGTGATTCGGAGCTGGTCCGCGAGAGTGTCGGCGAGCCGGGTGTCGCCGAGTTCGCCGGGGATCCAGTCGGTCGCGAGTGCGGCGATCAGTAGGTGGCCGAGGCTGGGGATTGCGCGGGCGAAGGTTTCGAGACGTTTTTCGGCGGCGATGCGTTCTTGCGCAGTGGTGAGGGTGCCGAATCCGTTGTCGCGCAAAGTTTCCAGGGCTGCATCGATGGCGTCGAAGGCAGCGTCGACCACGGTGTCGGGGCCGGACGCTGGGTTCGAAAGCATGTGCGAAGCGTATCGCGAGGCACCGACACGTTTCTGTGAAAGATGCTGGGTGGCAGACAGTTTCGATGCAGATGTGGCTGGACGTGTTAGTGGTGTTCCTGTTTCCGATGTTGCGACTTCTGGTTAGCCGAAGAAGGGTTCTATCGTGTCTGACCACCGACCGGATAGCGATTGGCTCTAGGTGAGTCGCTTGGGGTAACCTCTTCGAGCGCCCGCAGTTGGGCGTGAACGGGCTGTGGCGCAGTTTGGTAGCGCACTTGACTGGGGGTCAAGTGGTCGCAGGTTCAAATCCTGTCAGCCCGACCAGGTCAGAGGTGGTTTGGTCATTCGACAACCTTCGGGCGGACCATTTGGGGACTGAAATTGGTCCGAAAGCAGCGTCGGGTATGCCGCAACCTCGCCGCGCCCGGCGAATCCGTCTGCGACACTTGCCGAACCCAATCGGGTGAGCTGCTGCATCAGGCCCTCGAACTGGATACGGGCAGTCGAGCGGATTGTCCGCTCGCCTGTGGATAGGGTTAGTTCGTGACATCGTTTGCCGAGTTGCGGGACTCGTTCTGGTGCAGAGGCAGTACCTACGGCGTTCAACCACAACTGACAGACGAGGCGGTCACTGGCGCTGAACGCATTCTGGGCGTCTCGCTTCCTGCTTGTCTTATTGACCTGCTGCGTATCCAGAATGGTGGTGCGGTCGCAAGCTGCTGGCACAAATTCCCGACCAGCGCTCCAACCTCGTGGGCGCCGGGCCACGTCGAGTTCGCCGCGTTGGCGGGAATAGGCGAGGCCAGCGGCATCTCGTTGCTCGATTCGCCCTATCTGGTCAAAGAGTGGGGTTTGCCCGAGCCGGTAGTGGCTTTGTGCGGGGACGGGCATTGGTGGATTGCACTCGACTACCGGTTGGTGGGGCTGAGTGGTGAGCCGTCTGTCACCTGGTTCGACACCGAAGTCGGCGAGGATCTCGCTCTAGCCCCCAACTTTCGTGCGTTTGTGGAGTGCCTGACCGATTAGCGGCGATCTGATGCAGAATCGTCGACCTGACGTCCCGTCGATCGGCACCGCGTCGGCCAATCGGCCTGGCGGGTCGGTTGCCAATTGCGCGACTCGTCTGCGAACTTTCTCGCCGCACGTTGCGATCCGTGAGGCCGCGCAGCTGGCGGTATTCGCGACCCCCACCGGGACGTTCGCTGACCTGTATCCGATGCACATCATGAGCATCGCAAGCCCGGGTCTAGGCGAAGGCCCGAGCGTCATGCGTACGGTCTCTCGGAACGCAGAAAGACACCTTGGTGTGTACTGCGAAACCGAGCAGGCCGGCATCGTGCGCGAAGACGACCTCGTGATGTTCGAGCCACCGCTGCAACGCGGGTTCATCGAAGCGTCCCTCGGCAGGCTCGCACTCCAGGTCAAGCATCAGGGCGATGCGAGCTGCAGACAACGTTCTGCCCGGCTGACCGCACCACCTCCGAAGCCGCCACACACCGCTGCGCAGCCCGACGTTGAATGGGAGTTGGGGTGTACCAATGATCTTGGACAGTGACTCTCGTTTTGAGAGAGGATCTGTACGTG
>NZ_JBIMSN010000085.1:0-47094 GCF_043944905.1 Antrihabitans spumae | reverse complement strand
ATTCGGCGAGCAGGGTCAGGAATCGTGCGGTGGCGGCGGCGATTTGTCCGGCGAGGGTGCAGATTTCGGTTTCGATCTCTTCGATCGGCCGTTGTGTCGGTAGTTCTGTCGGTAGTTGTGCGGTGGTGTTCATCGAATCTCCCCGTTTCGATAGAACTGATGTTCGACAAACCTACCTCGGACCACCGACAGAAACATGATCACCGAAACGTCCCCGCGGGGACGTTCGAATCGGCGCGAAAGGGCGAATTCCAACGATCAGCCGCAGGCCGACTCGCGCACCAGGTTCGTCAGGACCCAGATGCCCGGTCACCGAAAGACCGGATCACCAGAACGTCCCCGCGGGGACGTCCCGACCGGTCCGCGTCAACCGTGTACGTTCGCGGAGCGCCGATCGGCAAATGAATTGATCGCACCCGCCATGGCGTCGGCATGCTGGGTGGTGATCGTCAGCATCAGCCCACTTGCTGCGCCGATCTCGACGGCAGGTCCGGTGGTGGTGACGATCCCGTAGCGGCCGCGCCCCTTTGCGCGCAGCCCCCACCCGCCGTAGTCCTTGAACGGATTGACGTGGATCGACTTAGCTCCGGTGATCTCGTCGATCGAGATGTCTATCGAGGTGAGACCGAAATTGCGGACCCGCACCCCGGTCGAGTCGACGATCACTTCGAAACGCATCAACGCCAGCAGGACAAGGACGACTGGCACGGTCGCAACGAGGGGCCACGTCGCATCGACGAACAGACAACCGATCGCCGCAACTGCGACCACCGACGTAGCAACGACGACCGATCCGATTCTGCTGAAGCCGACGGTGTCTTCGATCGAGGCCAGCACCCCGCGCGGCAGCGTCGGCGGCGGTGGTTCCTCGGCGCGGATCCGGACGCGGAAGTCACGCAACATCGCTGCGCCGGTACTGCCGAACAGGATTCCGGCGAGCACGCCCAGACTGATGACCGGCCACGGCAGGCGCACGTCGGTCACGGAGTCTCGGTCGAGCTGGATCACCAGGATCGTGATCTGCAAGGTGAACAACAGCCCGACGATCGTCAGCCCGAGCAGCAGCATCGCTCGCCGCATCAGCAGCAGTGCCTGGGCCAATGCCGCGACGGCGCAGCATCCGCCGCCGACCAGCACGATCACGAGCGCGAACACCCAGGCGAAGGTCATCGGTTCGGAGAACGAGTCCGGTTTGGCGGCCGTCCAGTGCGTCGCAATCTGATCGGGTAGGCGCGATTTCAGCAGCGCGGTCACGGCGATCCCGACCGCCGCGGCGAGTATCGGCACGATGATGCCGAACACGAGGCCGACGGGGTCGATCAGCCGTTTGTGCTTCACAGCGTCACCGGCTTCACAGCGTACGTCGGCTTCACAGCGTCGCCGGCTTCCGGTGCCGCCACGGCCACCGGGACCGCGCCACCGGTTGCAGTCCGATGGCGGTGAGGTGATCGGCGAAGGCTCGGGCGTCGGCGTATGTCGTCGTCTTAGGTCGGTCCTTAGCCCAGGCGCAGTAGAGGTCCTGGAAGCGATCCCCGCACGCGTACGTCAGTCGCGGATACCGCCGACCGACCTCCTGCGCGCGTTTGCGAAGCAGTGCTCGGGACGCTGTGGCGAGTGCTTCCCGATCGAAGCCTTCGGGTGGTTCTGCGCCCGCGACCAACGCCCGAACCAACGCGGCCTGCTGCGCCGCCAAACCGTCCGTCATCGGTTCGACCATTCTGTTGCTGCGGTGATTCGGTCCAGACCGGCCGAATCTGCGATCGCGTCGAGCTCGGCGAGCAGTGCCGCAGCGGGCGGATAGTTGCCGTCGAGTTCGAGCATCAGAGGTGCAGATGTTGCCGCGCGTAGCTCGCCGACCAGCGCGAGGACATCGTTCGGCACCCGATCGGTGTGAGTGTCGTGATACATCCCGTCGAATTCGCTGCCGCCCGCGACGTGGCAATACGCGATCTGCTCGATCGGGAGTCGGGCGAGTTCTGCGCTGGCGTCGAGACCACGGTTGCGGGCGTTCGCGTAGACGTTGGCGATGTCGAGCAGCAAGTACACACCGGTCCGTTCGATCAACTCGGCGAGAAATTCGGATTCGCTGTATTCGGCATCGGGCCAATCGAACAGTGCTGCGATGTTCTCGACTGCGAACGGCAGGTCGAGCCCGTCCTGGACACGGCGGATATTGCGTGTCAGAACGTCCAGCGCTTCGGCTGTTCGAGGCATCGGCAACAGATGACCGGCCTCGACGCCATCGGCGCGGACGAATGCGATGTGCTCGCTGACCAACGGCGCGTCCAGTGCATCGGCGCAGGCGGCCAGATGGGCGATCCGTGCCGAATCGACTTCGTCGACACCGCCTATCGACAGTGAAATGCCGTGTGGAACAACGGGAACACCGCGGGAACGCAACACCGTCAGCTCGTCGGGTATGGCCAACCCGCGATTCCCACTTACCAGCGACTCCGCGATCACCTCGCAGAAGCCGATGTCGAGTTGCGCGATGATGCCGCAGATCTCCGGTCGCCAACCCATCCCGAGTCCACGATCGGCGAGCGGGCTGCTCAGCCCCCGCATCCGCCACCACCGCCACCACAACCGCCGCCCCCACCGCAGCTTGATCCGCCACCGTCTCCGCTCGACGACGAGCCGCCGTCGCCCGACGAAAAAATACCGCCCGACGATTCCGACGACGACACCCCGGACGCACCGGCGACAGCGGGATCGAGCAACCACAGTGCAGCGCCACCGAAGATCGCGGCGGACACGGCTGCGCTCGCAGGTCCGTAGGACCCGAGCGCAGGCGCGCGACTCGGTCGCAGATGCGCGTTGTTCTGCCACGCGATCATCATCTCGGTCATACCGCGCCGGGTACGACGTGAGGACCGCGCGACGAGCAGACCCGCCATCGTCAGCACTACGAGGGCCAAAATGAGGAAGAAGACCGGCTTTCCGTTCAGCACCCCCGCGATGACGCGAAGCAGTCCGACAACCCCGACGACGACGATCGGTACGGTTGCCATCTTCGCCGCGCGCCGATGGTCGGGCCCGACGAGTAGACCGCGGTCCACAAGCGAACCGCGCAGCTGCGCAAGGGGAACGGTGAGCGAGGACGTCAGCGCGCCGACCGACAGCGACCCGCCCATTGCGATCCGGTCGTACACGCTGCGCGTGAACGGATCCAGAGCGTGTGTGTCGGCTGTTGTCATCGATCGAGCGATGCCGGTGGCGGTGATCAGCTGCGCTCCACGCAGCAGCGCGAGCGCCGCCAGCACTGCGCGTTCGTCGGATATCAGCATGCCCATCTCGGGCGGGGTCAACGGACCGACGCTGCCGCGCGGATTCGACACACTGCGGGTGTACGCCTTGCGCAAGAAGATGCTCACCACGATTGCGATGACGGCACTCACAAGGAACCCGCGCAAGAACTGCCCGCTCGGAATTCCCCAGGTGTCGGCTGCTGTTACTGCGTCAGCGATTACATAAACGTTCGACATCGCAATCACCTTTCTGCGCGGACTGGAACGGCGGTACAACTTCGCCGCCCGTGCGCGTCAGCGAGTGCAGGTACTCGTCAGGTTCGCGCCGACGCGGAGCATCTCATTTTTCGCAGGCATCCTTGAGCGAGCACGAACCGCACGCGTCGCCACAGCCACCGACCGCGGCGGTTGCAGCTACTGCACGAGTTGCGATCGATCCACCGATTCCGGCGATCACCAATGCCGCGAATGCAGCGACGACGACCGCGACGATTGCGATGACACCGCTGAATGCGAAAGCGGCGACGCCACCGATCGCGAGCACGCCGGCGCTGGCCAGTATTGTGGGCGCAGCAACTTTGTTCGCAAGTTCGAACGCAGCGTCGTCGCGCAGGGTTTCCGCAGTCCGGATTCCGGCCCAGCGGTTGCGCGGCAACTGGCCGGTCAGTCCTGCAAGTCCGACACCTGCAACGACGACCGCCAGTACGAAGAAGACAGAAGCGACGATAACCACGTATGCAGGATACGGCCGAACTGCCTGCATGCATAAATGACTTTCACGACGCTTTACGCTGATACACGAGTTTCGAGACTGTCGCCGAGAAGATGTGAGAGCCCTGTGCCGAACGCCGAAGTACCCGAGCACCGCTACGACGCCGCCGCGGCGGGGCGGATCGAGCGCCGGTGGCAGCAGCTCTGGAACGAGCGTGGCACGTTCAATGCGCCCAATCCGGTCGGTCCGTTGGCGACCGGTTCGCCCGTCCCGAAGGACAAGCTTTTCGTTCAGGACATGTTCCCGTACCCGTCCGGTGCGGGTCTGCACGTCGGCCATCCGCTCGGTTACATAGCGACCGACGTTTTCGGACGCTTCCACCGCATGCGCGGCCACAACGTGCTGCACACACTGGGCTACGACGCGTTCGGCCTGCCAGCGGAGCAGTACGCGGTGCAGACGGGTACCCATCCGCGGATCACGACCGAGGCCAACATCGTGACGATGCAGGCGCAGTTGGATCGGCTCGGTCTCGGGCACGACAAGAGGCGCTCGTTCGCGACGACGGATCCCGAGTACTACCACTGGACCCAGTGGATCTTCCTGCAGATCTTTCATTCGTGGTACGACGAAGCGCAGGGCAAAGCGCGTCCGATAACGGAGTTGACCGACGAATTCGCCTCCGGCACAAGGCCGCTACCCGACGGTCGAGCATGGGCGGACCTGAGCGAAGCCGACCGCGGTGCCGTGCTGGACTCGTATCGCCTTGTCTACCAAACCAACTCGATGGTCAACTGGTGCCCCGGCCTCGGCACCGTGCTGGCGAACGAGGAGGTGACGCCGGACGGGCGCAGTGAGCGCGGCAACTTCCCGGTGTTCCGTAAGCGCTTGCAGCAGTGGATGATGCGCATCACGGCGTACTCCGACCGTCTGGTAGACGACCTCGAGTACCTGGACTGGCCCGACAAGGTCAAGGCCATGCAGCGCAACTGGATCGGGCGATCGCGCGGCGCCCAGGTGAAGTTCGATGCCGATGGCGGGGTGATCGAAGTCTTCACCACCCGGCCCGACACGCTGTTCGGCGCAACGTACGTCGTGCTCTCACCGGAACACGAACTGGTCGACACCCTCACCGCGGCCGAGTGGCCCGACGGTGTCGACGAGCGCTGGACCAACAACGGCGCGGCGACCCCCGCAGAGGCAATTGCCGCCTACCGCAAGACGATTGCCGCGAAGACCGATCTCGAACGGCAGGAGAACAAGGACAAGACCGGCGTGTTCGTCGGTTCTTACGCAACCAATCCTGTCAACGGCCACAAGGTGCCGATCTTCATCGCCGATTACGTCCTCAGCGGCTACGGCACCGGAGCGATCATGGCGGTCCCCGCTCACGATCAACGTGACTGGGAATTCGCAACGGCTTTCGGGCTCGACATCGTCGACGTCATCGAGGGCGGCAACTCGGCAGAGGCTGCCTACCCCGGCGACGGACCGCTGAAGGACTCCGACTACCTGAACGGTCTCGGCGTCGACGCGGCGAAGGCCGCGGTCATCGCCCAGTTGGAGGAAGACGGTCACGGCACCGGCACCATCCAGTACAAGCTGCGCGACTGGCTGTTTGCGCGGCAACGGTATTGGGGCGAACCGTTCCCGATCGTCTACGACGAGAACGGTGCCGCGCACGCATTGCCGGAATCGATGCTGCCCGTTGAACTGCCCGAGGTCGAGGATTACGCACCCGTCTCCTTCGACCCGGACGACGCCGACTCCGAGCCGTCACCCCCGTTGGCGAAGGCAACCGAGTGGGTCGAGGTCGAACTCGATCTCGGCGACGGACCGAAGAAGTACCGTCGCGATACCAACGTCATGCCCAACTGGGCGGGTAGCTCGTGGTATCAGCTGCGCTACATCGATCCGACCAATCCGGATACGTTCTGCGCCAAGGAAAACGAAGAGTACTGGGTCGGTCCGCGGCCCGAGTTGCACGGTCCGAACGATCCGGGCGGCGTCGACCTCTACGTCGGGGGCGTCGAGCATGCCGTGTTGCATCTGCTGTATTCGCGGTTCTGGCACAAGGTTCTGTTCGACCTCGGCTATGTCAGCTCGAGCGAGCCCTACCGGCGGTTGTTCAACCAGGGCTACATTCAAGCGTTCGCCTACACCGACGCTCGTGGCGTCTACGTCGCGGCAGACGAAGTCCGAGAGCGTGACGGAAAGTTCTATCTCGGCGACGACGAGGTCTTCCAGCAGTACGGGAAGATGGGCAAGTCGCTGAAGAATGCTGTTGCGCCCGATGAGATCTGCGACGAATACGGTGCCGACACACTGCGTATGTACGAGATGTCGATGGGTCCACTCGACACCTCGCGCCCGTGGGCGACCAAGGACGTCATCGGTGCCCATCGCTTCTTGCAACGTGTCTGGCGCGTCGTACTCGACGAGGAGACGGGCGAGCTCAAGGTCACCGACGACGCGCCGTCCGACGCGACACTTCGCCTGCTGCACAAGACGATCGACGGCGTCATCGCCGATTACACCGCTCTGCGCGACAACACGGCGGGTGCGAAGCTCATCGAGTTGAACAACCACCTCACCAAGGCCTACCCGGCCGGAGCGCCGAGGTCGGTCGTCGAGCCGCTGGTGCTGATGCTGGCTCCGCTCGCTCCGCATCTCGCCGAGGAACTGTGGGAGCGCCTCGGTCACACGGAATCGTTGGCGCACGGACCGTTCCCGACCGCGGACCCGGCGCTGCTCATCGACGACACCGTCGACTACCCGATTCAGGTCAACGGCAAGGTCCGCAGTCGGATCACCGTTGCAGCGGATGCAGACAAGGCTGCTGTCGAGGCCGCCGCGCTGGCCGACGAGAAGATCGTTGCGCTGCTCGACGGCAAAGCGCCGCGCAAAGTAATCGTGGTTCCGGGACGGATGGTCAACGTCGTCGCTTGACGCTACGCTCACTCCATCTAGAACACGTTCTAACTTTGGATGGAGTGAGCGATGACGTCGACGTTGACGGACACAATCCGCGCGACTGTGGAGCGCTATGTTGCGCTGGTCGCGACAGGCACCGCACAGGAGCTTGCCGACCTCTACACGGCCGACGCCGTCGTCGAGGATCCGGTCGGCACCGAACCGAAGGTCCGGCATGCGGCGATCCGTGACTTCTACGAGGTACTGCAGGCCGCCCAGCGGGAGACGAAACTACTCACCGCTCGCATCGCGGGTAAGCAGGCAGCATTTCACTTCGAGTTGACGACGACTTTCGGCGAACAGAAGGTCGTGCTGGCGCCGATCGATGTCATGGAATTCGACGACGACGGCAGAGTGACGAGCATGAAGGCGTACTGGGGTCAGGACGATCTGAAACTGACGTAGTTCGCCATTCGGTTCTTTAGCGGCAGGCGCTGCTGAGCGACTGATACAGGTCGGCCTTCTGCTGCGTCCAGTCCGCGATCGCTTGTGGGTTCAGGTCGCCGACGTTCATCTGCGAGATCGTGCTCGACATTGCTTCGAGCGCGTCCTGCAGCGTGACATCGGTCGTCTGGCCCGCCAGATCGGACAACTTCTGCGCGGCATCGGCGGCGTTCTGTGCCGAAATGTCGGGGTTGTTCACATCCGGGGTGAAGTTTGCTGCCTGCAGTGCATCGACGCAGACGCCTGCCTTGTCGACCGTTGCCGCAGCCTGGTCGAGCGTCTCGCAACCACTGAGAACCAGGACTGCGAAAGGGGCCGCAACGAAAGCGGCAGTGACAGAACGGCGGACGTGCTGGCGGAGGCGCATAGCCGGAGTTTACCGGCATATCGGACGTTGACGAAGGCCCATGTGAACAGCGCGATCTTCCAGCAAATCCGGCGTCGAAACGCACGGATAACGACTCGCCGAAGAGGGCTAGACGGGTAGGTGAACCCGCGCTAGTATCTCGATTCAGCATCGGTGAGGTCACAGCGTAGTCACACTCACCGATTGCTACAAGTTGGGTCGCGACCGGAATCGGATACGGGGATCTCGATATATGTACGAAGAGCGAAAGCCTGCGCCGGACACGGCACTCGGCTATTTACATCAACTTCCGGCACTGATCCTGATCGACCGCCTGCCGATACCGATCTTGGCGGTCGACGCAAAAGGTGAGGTACTGCACGCCAATCCGGCGTTGGAAGAACTGCTGGGTTACGACCCCGGCAACCTCACCGGTCGGCCGTTGGACAATCTGCTCGGTCGGTCGCCGGACGAATACCAGAGCGCTATCGGTGTTCTCGCCTGCCACGGTGGTCAGCCGATAGCGCTGCGTCACCGCAACGGCGACCCGGTACGGGTGATCGCGAGCGACTCGGTCTTCATGCGTCGCGACGATCCGATCACCCTCGTCTCCCTACACGATGTCACCGAAAACCTTTGGGCCGGTGGCCCGTACATGTCACTAGGGCGTGCCCACGGGGCCTAGCCCTCGCCCGGTGGTGAGCGGGAGGTCGACCGCGGTCAGCAGTCCGGGCCGCGCTTCGATCACCGCCGAGACCGCGCTGACAAGTCTGGCCGCCGTGCCGACGAGTCCCGCCGTGCTGTGCTCGCCATCGCTCGCGACGAGCTGCAGATCGAGGATGTAGTCGGGCTCGCCCTTGATTTCGACTCGGTAGCAACCCTTTCCAGCGGGCTGTGGCCATTGCGGCGCGAGATCAGGGCGTAACCGGGTGACGTGTTCGAGCACGAACACCGCCTTGCCCGCCTTCATGCCGCACACCTGGAATCGCAACGCCGCGGCCGTGCCCTCCGCAATCTGGTGACCGTTGAAGTCGAACGACTCGGGCGCGGGCACCCGCTCGAAATTCTGCTCGACACCGTCCAAATCCACGTCGAGTGCGCTCGCGAGCTGCCGGACGACGCTTCCCCATGCCAACGACAGAATGCCGGGTTGCAAGAGCAGCGGCAGGTCGTCGAGCGCGCTGCCGAAGCCCATGATCTCGAAAAGGACTTTCGGATTGTCGTAGGTCGAGTAGTCCATGACCTCCGAGCAGATGATCTGGTCGAACCGCTCGCACCCGCTACTCAGCAGCAAAGGCAACCAGTCGTTGGCCCATCCGGGATCGATACCGTTGACCCACAACGACACTCCACCCTCGGCGGCGGCGTCGACGATCGGATCGATCGCCTCCTGCGGCAGCGTGCCGTACGGAAACTGCAGAAATACAGGACTGCTGGAGACGACGTTGATGCCTGCCCGCAGAAACTTCTTCAAGTCCTCTACGGCTTCCATCAGTCTGTCGTCGGCCATCGCCGTATGGACTATGCAATCCGGCTTCAGTGCGACGAGCGCATCGGCGTCGGTGGTCGCAGTAATTCCGACCGTATGGTCGAGGCCGGCCAGTTCACCAGCGTCCCTACCTGCCTTCTCGTCACTGGACACCCACACGCCGACCAGTTCCAGCTCCGGACGCGCGATGATCGACCGCAACGCCCAGCGCCCGACATTTCCAGTGCTCCATTGCACGACGCGGTACGCCACAGCGATCTCCTTGGTTACGGGGTTTACAGGTCAGGTAGGCCGAGTTCGAGGTTCGGCGCTTCGATTCCGCCGTCGATCTCGAGCACTTTGCCCGTGATGTAGCTACCGGCTCGCGAGCCGAGATAGACGATGGCCGCCCCGATCTCCCACGGCTCACCGAGGCGACCGAGCGGTGTGGCCGCTTCCATTTTTTCCTTGATCGCCGGATTGCTCGCGACAATGTCCAGTGCCGAGGTCAGTACCGAGCCGACCGCGATCGCGTTCACTCTGATTCGCGGCGACAGGTCGGTCGCGGCAAGCCGGGTCCAGTGCGCGAGTGCAGCTTTGGCGGTTCCGTAGGCAAGAAAACCGCGGCCGGACACACGACCCATCACCGACGAAATGTTGATCACCGCACCGCCTCCGCTGGCAAGCAGATGTGGCACGGCAGCCTGAGTCAGCGCATGGGCCGTCGACACATTGAAATGAAAGGCCTCTTCGAGAAAGTCGGTCGAGGTTGTGAGAAATGTGTTCGGCATCGTCCCGCCGACATTGTTGACGACGATATCGACACGTCCCAATTCTTCGGCGGCAGTGGCGCAGAAGCCGCGGACAGCGTCCAGATCCGACAGGTCGGCAGGCACGACGACGACCCGTCGGCCGAGCTCGCGGATCCGGTCGGCAACCTCGACCAACTGCGGTTCGGTCCGCGACGCGATGGCAACGTCGGCACCCGCTTCGGCGAGGGCGAGAGCGGCAGCAGCGCCGATACCGCGACCCGCGCCGGACACAACGCCCACCTTGCCGTCGAGCGAAAAGTTGTCGAGTATCACGTGCCGCTCCTCTAATGCGCCGATGCCCTTCGAGAACGATTATTAAGACCGCTGTCTTAACTGTCAATGGGGTAACATCATACGATGACGATCTCCGCACGGGAACGGCTGATCCTCGCCGCCGAGCGTCTGATGGCGGAGAAGGGCCCGTCGGTATCGCTGCGCGACATCGCAATCGCAGCCGAGCAACGCAACAACTCGGCGGTGCAGTACCACTTCGACACCCGCGACGGCCTGATCCGTGCGGTCGTCGATTACCGCATAGAGATGCTCGAACCGAGACGACGTGCCCTACTGGCCGAGTATTTCGGCAGCACCGTTTCGTCCGCCGAATCGGGCAATCCCGTCCACGGCTTGCTCGAAGTCCTCACGTTGCCGATGTTCGAACTCGGCCCGCGCTTCGGCGCAACCCACTACGCGCGGTTCCACGAACAGGTCCGCGCGAACCGCGCAGTCAGCGACGTCACGAACCTCGGCGACGAGCGACGGTCGTCGATCCTGGCGATCATGCGCGGTCTCGACAAAGCCCTGGCCCCGCTGCCTCCACAATTGCGCGAGCGGCGGCTTCGGTCCTTGCCGACCGTCCTGTTCTCTCTGCTTGCCGACCACGAGCGAGCGGTCGAGGACGGTCGCACTGCCGCTGACGATCCCATTGCTGTTGCCGAGCTGCTCGACATGGCGAACGGACTGCTTCGCGCGCCGGTATCGGCGGGTCAGCGCGTCCGCTCCGACCTCAGCGTCTGATCGGTCGCAACACGATTTCGGTCGGGTGCGCGTCGCGCGGTGTCGCGATCGCGTTGGCAACCGTCCGGGCAACGGTCTGCGCGGTGAGGAATTCGTCGGCGTTGTATTCGCGACCTTCGTGACCGATGATTTCCCGCTGCATGTCGGTGTCGATCCGGCCCGGGTGGATGGACGTGACGCGAAGGTCGGGTTCTTCGAGCCGAAGCGCGTCGCCGAATGCCCGCAGCGCGAACTTGCTCGCCGCATACGAGGCCCAGCCCGCGTTCGCGCGCAGACCGGCACCCGAATTGATCAGCACCACATGCCCTTTCGATGCTCGCAACACTGGAAGGAGAAGTCGGGTGAGCTCGGCGACGGCAATGACGTTGCCCTCCAATGTGTGCCGCCACTGCTCGACGCTCGATTCTGCGATCGTGCCCAGATCGGCGACACCGGCATTGTGCACGAGCACGTCGAGTTTCGTTATGGCACTGACTGCTTCGGCAACGGCGTCGTAGTCGGTGAGATCGGCCGGCCAGGCACGGACGCCGGGAATTTCGCTGATCAGAGCGGTCAGCGCGTCCTGCGTTCGTGCTCCGACAAACAGGTCGTGGGTCGGCGCCAATTCGCGCGCGATCGCGGCGCCGAGTCCGCGGCTGGCACCGGTGATCAATGCTGTCGGTCGCATACATCCGAGGTTAGCCCCACAATATGACCATGGCCGACCGTGGATTCACCCCGACACAGCTGGCTGCCCGCGCTGCGTACCTGCTCCGCGGCAACGACCTGGGCACGATGACCAGCGCCGCCCCGCGCCTGTATCCACACATGTGGAGCTGGGATGCGGCCTTCGTGGCGGTCGGACTTGCGCCGCTGAGCGTCGAGCGCGCCGTCGTCGAACTCGACACCCTGCTCTCGGCACAGTGGAAGAACGGCATGATTCCGCACATCGTGTTCGCGAACGGTGTCGACGGCTACTTTCCCGGGCCCGCGCGCTGGGAATGCCGGGAACTCGCAGCGTTCGCACCACTGGGTCCGGATACGTCGGGCATCACGCAACCGCCGGTCCACGCGATCGCCTTGCAACGAATCCTCGACCATTCCCGCAAGCATGGACGCACCACCCGGTCGGTCGCGGAGGAGTTTCTGAACCGCCGCTGGCCCGACCTCGTGCGCTGGCACCGCTGGCTCGCCCACGCTCGTGACCAGGACGAACGCGGCCGAATCACGCTGTACCACGGCTGGGAATCCGGAATGGACAACTCGCCTCGCTGGGACCGCGCCTATAGCAACGTCATCCCTGGCGAGCTGCCCCCGTATCAGCGCGAAGACACCGCGATAGTCACCGATTCGTCGCAGCGACCGAGCAATGTCGAATACGACCGGTACCTGTGGCTGCTCGAAGAAATGCGTCAATCCCGCTACGACGACACACAACTCGCGGCAACCATGAGCTTCGCAGTGGAAGACGTGTTCGTCAGCGCGATCTTCGCATTGGCGTGCGACGTCCTCGCTCACATCGGTGAGGAGTATTCGCAGCCCAACTCCGATGTCCGTGAGCTGCACTATTGGGCCGACCACTTCCGCAAGGGCGTCGTCGCGACGACCGACGAACGTTCTGGCGCGGCACGCGACTTCGACCTTCGACTCGGCCGTTGGATCAGCACGGAAACGCTCGCAATGTTCGCACCATTGCTGTGCGGCGGACTTCCTCGCGCGCAGGAGCGCAACCTGCTGAGAATCTTCGAGGGTCCACGATTCTGTGGCCATCCCGATCTGCGGTATGCGTTACCTCCGTCGACATCACCCGTCTCGAAGTACTTCCGGCCCCGCGAGTATTGGCGTGGTCCGGTGTGGCCGGTGATGAGTTGGCTGTTCTCCTGGGCATTCGCGCGTCGGGGTTGGGCGGAACGCTCGCTCGGCCTGCGTGCGGAGGGTCTACGCCAGGCCAGTGACGGCAGCTTCGCCGAGTACTACGAACCGTTCACCGGCGAACCGTTGGGGAGCATGCAGCAGTCGTGGACGGCGGCCTCGGTCCTCGACTGGCTGGGGTAGGGGGCTACGCCCCTCGTGCGTCTTTTTGGCGCGCCCACCCTCCTAAAAGACTCACGACCCGCTTCCACCTATGGTGAAAATATGGGGGTTACTTATCGAAGCCAATCGGTGTTCGTAGCACTGGCCAATCTTCCGATCTTGACCAGCCGTTCGAGAATGCGTGTTCTGAGGCACGCAGGGGTCGTCGCAGGCACTCCGTCTCTCGTGCATCGCGGAGTTGTGGTGCAGGGCCTCGGGACCCTGCGCTTCGGGTCGGGGTGTTTCGTCAACTACGGCTGCTACTTCGACACGGTCGCCGATATCACCATCGGAAACAGCGTCTTTCTCGCCGACCATGTCCGGGTCCTCACCAGCAGCCACGAGATCGGCACCGCTGCGCAGCGGGCGTCGACGCTCAAATCGGAGAGCGTCGTGATCGGCGACGGCGTCTGGATCGGGTCCGGCGCCGCGATCATGCCGGGTGTGACGATCGGCGCAGGCACCATCGTCGGAGCGAATTCCCTGGTCACTCGCGACTGCAAACCCAATGCCGTCTACGCGGGCAGCCCGGCCGAGTTTCGCAGGGAACTCGACTAGCCGCTAGACCCCGATCCGCCCGCCACCCGATTTCCAGACTGCGACGACGGACGGTCGTGGCTGGCTGTCGCCACCGTCCGGCCAGTGCGAGGCCGGGTTGTCGGCGCTGGCATCGTCTTCTTCGCCGGGATGCTGGACGCAGACCGTGACGCGGGCGTCGGAGATGATCGGCCCGCAGGTCTCGGCACCCTTCGGCACCGAAAGGAACTGTTTGGTTTCGCCACGATTCGGACCTTCGAGGACGACGGAGAACAGGCCGTCGTTCGACTTCAACGCGTTGCCGTCGGTCGAGATCCACAGGTTGCCGTAGTCGTCGAAGGCAAGGTTGTCCGGGCACGAGATCGGGCTGACCTTGGTTTTGTCGAAGCCGCTGAAGTAGGTGTCGGCCGCTTGCGGGTCGCCGCAGACGAGTAGAAGCGTCCACGTGAACTTCGTGCCTGCGTGCTCGTCGGTGATCTCGAGGACCTGCCCGTTTTTGTTCGTGTTTCGCGGGTTTGCCTCGTCTGCAGGCGCTTTGCCCTCGGTGCCACGCTTGTCGTTGTTCGTCAGCGCGACGTACACCTTGCCGGTCTTCGGGTTCGTCTCGAAATCCTCGGGACGGTCCATCTTCGTCGCGCCGACCTTGTCACCAGCCAAGCGGGTGAACACCGCGACCTCTTCGGCGCTCATGCCGTCGACGAACGACTCGCCCTTACCGTCCTCGTTGGTCTTCAGGATCGGCAGCCATTCCCCTGTGCCGCTGAATCCGTTGTCGGACGGCACAGTTCCGGAGCCGTCGATCTTGCTCGGCTCGTTACCGGTCAAGCGCGCGACGTACAGCGTTCCGGCGTCGAGCAGTGTCATGTTGTGGCGCATGCTCGCCTGCCCGGTACCGGGTTGCATCTTCTTCGACGAGACGAACTTGTACATGTAGTCGAACTTCTCGTCGTCGCCGCTGTACGCGACAACCGTTCCGTCGTCGGTGATATGGATGGTGGCGGCTTCGTGCTTGAAGCGTCCGAGTGCGGTGTGCTTGATGGGAGTCGACGCCGGATCCCACGGATCGACCTCGACGACGTAGCCGAACCTGTTGGCCTCGTTGGGTTCCTGCTCGAGATCGAATCGACGATCGAAGCGCTCCCACTTGCGTTCCGACGCGCCGTCGACGAATCCGTACCGCTTCAAGCGGTCCTTGGCGGTCTGGTCGCCGACCTTGTCGTAGTTGCCGAAGTACTGGTTGAAGTTCTCTTCACCCGAAAGCACTGTCCCCCATGGTGTCACACCACCCGAGCAGTTGTTGAGCGTGCCGATGACCTTGGTTCCGGTCGGATCCGCAGCGGTCTTCAACAGATCGCTCCCGGCCGCGGGACCGGTGACGACGAACTCGCTGTTGGCCGTGATGCGTCGGTTGTACTGTCCGAAAGCCGGTGTGAGCTTGCCACTTCCGGACTCGCCCTGCACCTGCACGACAGACAAGCCGTGCGCGGTGACCGCAACCTGAAACTGCTCGAGCGTGGGATTCTCCGCGTCGTAGCCCTTGAACATAAACGGCTCGGTTGTGTACTCGTGGTTGCAGACCAGCAAGAACGTATTCGGCTGACCCTCGATCGGCAGGAGGCCGGCGAAGTCGTTGTTGAAACCGAACTGCCGCTCCTGCGCCTGCGGCGTCTGACGGTCGAAGTCGAAGGCCGGCGCATCGGCGAACAGTGGCTCGCCCCAACGAATTACGACGGCCTGCTCGTAGCCGTCCGGGATTACCACGGCATCTTCCTTGTTCGGAGCAACGGCCGTGAACTGAGTGCCGGACGGCGATCCCCCTGCCTCCGCCCCCGTGCTCGTTCCACCGCCACTCGACGAGCCGTCGTCACCACACGCCGCGAGCACGCTTCCCGCACCCACAGCGAGGACCGCCGCGGCGCCACCTTTGAGCACGCCACGACGCGACATCGCGGAACGAACGATGTCTCCGAAGTACGCACCGTCGGAGTTGTTCGGCACCTCGTGCGAGCACGCGTTACCGCACTTGTACTTACACGTCACGCCCGCGCGGGACGACTGTCCGTCGTGCTTCACGAACAACGCCAAAGGTATGAGACTCACTTGCAGAACTCCCCGAGTCGGTTGGTCAACTCGCTGGAACCTATAAACCGCAAAAGAGGACAAACCAACGTGCGGGTGAACGATGCAATAACGAGGCGACCCTAAGTTCCGCCGAAAGTCAGAGCACCTGCGCCAGAAACTGCTGCAAACGATCCGTCTCGGCGTTGTCGAAGATCGCGGCAGGCGGACCAGTTTCGATGACGGTGCCGTGATCCATGAAGACAACCGTGTCGGACACCGACCGCGCGAACCCCATCTCGTGGGTTACGACGATCATCGACATTCCCGTCGAGGCGAGGTCAGCCATCAGTGCCAGGACACCCTTGACCAACTCGGGATCCAGTGCCGAGGTCGCCTCGTCGAAGAACATGATCTCCGGCTTCATGGCCAATGCCCTTGCGATGGCGACCCGCTGCTGCTGACCACCCGAGAGATTGCCCGGACGTGAATCTGCTTTCGCCGATAGCCCGACCGACTCGAGCTGCTCGAGTGCAGTCGCCCGTGCTGCCTCTTTGGACAGTCCGAGCAGTTTCTGCGGTCCAAGTGCGACGTTGTCGGCGACCGTCTTGTGAGGGAACAGGTTGAAGTGCTGAAACACCATGCCGATGCGCTGCCTGAGCTTGTCGGGATTGTCTTTCAACACCGAACGACCGTCGATCAGGATGTCGCCCTGATCGGGTTCGTGCAGCCGGTTCAGCGCGCGCAGCAACGTCGACTTGCCCGACCCGGACGGGCCGATCACCGTCGTCGTCTTGCCTGCATCGACGTGTACGTCGACCCCGCGCAGCACCTTGTTCGTGCCGAACGCCAGATGAATGTTGCTGCCTGTCAACGAAACCGGTGCGGTCGTCGGCGCTGTAGCTACCGTGCTCATCGGCTAACCTCTCTCCACGACGATGGCCTGCTCGAGCGGATCGAGCGTCCCTGATTTGTCTGCCTTGCCGGTCCGCAAGCGCTTGTCGATGTAGTTCACGAGATGTGTGAGTGGGATCGTGAGCGCGAGGTAGAACAGTCCAGCGGCGACGAGCGGCGACAGATTGCCGGTCTGCGCGTTGAGGTCTCGCCCGACGGCGAACAATTCACGTTGCGACGCAAGGAGTCCGAGGAAGTAGATCAGCGACGAGTCCTTGATCAGCGAGATGAACTGGTTCATCAGCGCCGGCAGAACTCGGCGCACACCCTGCGGTATGACGACGAGCGTCATTGCCTGGTTGTAGCTGAATCCGATTGCTCGCGCTGCCTCCAACTGACCCGGCTCCACGCTCTGTATGCCGGAGCGGAAGATCTCGCCGATGTAGGCAGCAGCCAGCAACGAGAGCGCCGCCGCGCCGAGCCAATACGGATTGTTGCCGGTGATGCCCTTGACCACTGGACCGATGCCGAGGCCGATGATCAGGATGATCACAACCGCGGGCAAACCGCGGAAGATGTCGGTGTAGATCCGCGCGGGCCAGCGCAACCACCGTGTCCGCGAAATGCCTGCCACCGCAAGGATCATGCCGAGGACCGAGCCGACGATGCCGGAGATCAACGCCAGGATCAAGGTGTTCGGCAAGCCCGTCGTGAACAGGTCGGGGATCGCTTTGCGGTACAACTCCCAGTCGAAGAAGGTGTCGCCGAGTTGCTCGAAAGTACCCTTCGGCGAACTCGGTGCAGCGGCGTCGCCCTTGCCAGCGTTTTCGGCCGCGAGGGCTGCGAAGTCCGGCAGGTCAGGGATGGTCGTCGCCTTGCTACCGGGCTTCCAACCTTCCGGCAGCTCGCGCGGTACCCACTCGGCGTAGAGCTCCGCCCAGGTACCGTCCGCGATCACCGCGTCGAGGCCGGAGTTCAAGGCATCGGCCAGGGCCGGATTGTCCTTGGCCACAGCCCAACCGACGAAATTGTTGAGGCTGAAGGTGTTCTGGACGATCGCAGTAGGATCGCCGTCTTTGATGGCGCCTTCGGCTTGCTGCGACGGCGCGACCCAGGCGTCGATCTGGCCGGTCTTCAGGTTCGCGTACGCCGTGTTGTAATCCGGGAACTTCACGGGGTCGAGCTTCAACGTGTTGACGACATAGTCGTCTTGAACTGTTCCCTGCACAACGCCGATTCGGGTGCCCGCGTTGAGATCTGCAAATCCCTTCACGGAACTGTCTGTCGGTGCGACGAGGGAGAAGTAGCCGAAGTCGTAGCCGTTGGTGAAGCCGACCGTGTTGCGACGCTCGTCGGTTGTGGTGATCGACGACGATCCGACATCGAAGCGCCGAGTTGCGACCTGCGACAACAGACCTGCGAACTCGGTTCCCGAAAACTCCACGTCCAGACCGAGTTTCGCGGCGACGGCCTTCAACAGTTCGTTGTCGTATCCGGTGAACGTCCCTGTGGAGTCGACACAGATGCTGGGCGGTGCATCCGACAGTGTGCCGACGCTGATCTTGCCCGGTGTGATCAGACCCAGCTTCGTAACGTCGATCTGATCGACGGGCGTCGTATTCGCTGTGGTGTATCGATCCTCACCCGCTTGTGCGGAAGCATCGAGGTTCGTCGGTGCTGCAGAGGAACTGCCGACGCCGGGCGGGGAGCACAGATCGCTTGTCCCCGAACTCGAATCATTGTCGCTCCCGCAGGCCGCCAAACCGAGCACGAGCACCGCGGACGGCAGTACCAGCACGAATGCGCGGGCCTTCACCGTGAATTTCCGAACCATTCGGAGCAGCCTAGCGGTGCGCGACCCATAGACAACGGTTGCGATCCCCTGGATTCCAGGGGAATACGTCAGCGCTACTGCGCGTCGACCACCGCATGCCCGTCCCGGCCGAATTCGGTCCGTTTGACGCCAGATGCGTCGCTCACCAGCATCGTTGCAAGCCGTTCTCGATGTGGCGGCAGAATTCTGATGGTTACCAGTCCGGATCCGACGTCGTCGAGCCGATCCGCGATCTCGGCAACGAAGGTCGCACGGCGCGCAGCGTCGAGATCATCGGAACCTTTGTCGTCCAACAACACAACCTCGACGCCGCGGCAACGTGCCGACCGTGCAGCGCGACCGACCGTCTGATCCGACAGGCCAGGTGCCCTCAGGGTGTCGCGTAACTGTGCTTCGAGTAACCGGCACGTCAGCGCCTCTTCCTCGGTGAAAGCGCCACCGCCCGCAATCCGCTCGAGCATCGGTCGGGCAAGGTCGTCCAGGCGGTTGAGCTGGGCGTCCCGCTCTTCGAGCACCGCTGCCGCCGCGGCTTCTGCGGCCACCCGGGCTGTGTTCTGTGCGCGAAGGTCGAAGATCGATCTAGCGAGCGGTCGCAGCGTGATCGCGAAGAACGTAGCCATGAGAACCGGTCCGGCATTGATTGCAGACAAGGACAGCCCGTACGTTGCGCCCTGCCCCGTCGCCGACGACCAAATCATGCACGACGCGATCATCAAGGCAAGGCCGCCAAGCGCGAACGCCGTACGTCCGCGCACACAGAGGAACGCGCAGATCAAGGTCAGTGGACCCAAGAACGATGTCTGCAACGAGTTCTCTATCGGTATCGAGAGGACTGGAAGGACCAGTGCGCAGTTGACCGGTACGAGGGCCATCATCGCCGCAGCGGCTCTGTGCGGCAAAGGATCCCCAGGGATCACGATCAAACCGATCATTCCCGCCGCCGACGCGACCAAGGCCGCGACGATGGGGGCGAGGCTTCGGACCCCGTCCATCGACGTGAAGGTCACCAGAACGTTGGCGGCGATGTAGTAGCCGACCAGGAGCCAGGCACCGGGCGTCTGCATACCGAGCAACGCCGTGGCATCAGCACGCTGCACACGTGATTTCCACGGCGCCTGGACGCGCGAATACTTCATTCGGCACCGATCCACGACAGCTGAACGCGCGTCCCGACATCCGGACGTGACTCGATAGTCGCCGACCCTCCTGGGAGCTGCCGCATCCGTCCCCTGATGCTGACGGCAAGACCCAGTCGATGAGGAGGGACCGCTGCGGGGTCGAATCCGACTCCGTTGTCGGCAACCACTACGTGAAGAGCGATGTCCGAGACAGCAACCGAGATTGCTCGTTCTGCACGAGTTCCGGCATGGCGCAAACTGTTTCGGACAGCCTCGGCGAGTCCGGCACCCATCGCACGCGCCACGTCCGCAGGTATAGCGATTGTTTCGGCTCCAGGTTCGACACTCGTCCGAATTCGGATCGTCTGATCCACATCAGTCGCCGCCAACCGTAGATGCGCAAGGGTGCCGGCCACGTCGAACATCTGCGAGCTGACCTCACCGACGCGCAGTCGATCGAGTTGCGCGAGCGTGGAACGCGATTGCCTGCGCAACAGGCTGTTGACTCCCTCGTTTCCAGCGGACAGGAGCGTGGCCATCACGCCGTCGTGGATCAGTGCGTCGAAGCGCTCACGCTCGACGCCACGCGCTTCGACAGCCGCGGCGCTCGCGGCGGCGGCAAAGGTCTCTGCCCTGGTCTCGTCCATCACCCGTCCGGTCCGGATCGCCATCACCGCGGCGCCGACGACCACTGCGCTGAAACCCAAGCCGTTCACCAACTCCGGCAGCAGCGGACTCTTCGGATCGCGAGCCGCATGGTTCGCAATCTGCGCGGCGACCGTGACAACGAGTAGATGCGCGAAGACCCACCGAGCCCGCCAGGCGGCAGCGGCCGCCAAGCTGGACAGTCCTGGAAAGCTGCACAGCCAGATACCGAGGTGCGAATCGACTGGAACGCCGTTCCATGCGATTGGCCAGGTGCCGATCGCGATCAGGTAGCCGAGTCCACACAGAGTCGCCAGGCGCGGTACCAGCACGGCGCCGCGGCGAAAGATGATGAACAGCAACATGATTCCTGGACCGAAGGACGTCACCAACGCCAGCGGCGTCCACCACGTCGCCATGATCGACGTTTGCGCGTCGATCGCGGGTAGCGAAAGAACCAGATAGGCGACGTATCCGAGTCCGACGAAGATGCCGAACGAGCGCAAGATTCGATCCGCTGCGCTGTGCGGTTCCAGCGCTCTCTCGATTGCCATCGGCTCCCCACCCATCCCTTAGTGACCTGCATTCTTCACCGCCTGGCGCGAACGCGCCCAGTAAAGGGGGGTGGGCATTGATCACCCCTCTGGGGACTGCTTTGCGGGTCGCCGCCCAGCCAAACTTCTTTCAACACCAAAACAATCCAACACCCGCTCAACTCGACCGAAAGGAACTTCGATGACCACCAACATCCGACTCCGCAAGGCAATCGTCCGCACGACCGTCGCCGCCGCCGCCACTGGAATCGCGGCCATCTCCGCGCTCGGTCTTGCCGGCACCGCAGCCGTCGCATCGGCCCAAGACTTCGGACCCAACACCTGTAAGTCCGGATACGTGTGGCGTGAGGCCAACGAGGCCGACCTCGTCTGCGTCACCCCAGACATCCGCGAGCAGGTTCGGGACCAGAACGCCACGCCGCTCGCGAACCGCGTGCTGAGCGAATACGGCCCGGCGACCTGCGACTCGGGCTACGTCTGGCGCGAGACGCAAGCCAGCGACCTCATCTGCGTCACCCCCGAGATTCGCACGGCAGTGCTCGGCCAGAACGCGGACCCGACCGCACACCGTGCTCCCGGTGGCGGCGCATTCGGCCCCGACACCTGCGAGTCCGGCTACGTCTGGCGTGAAGGTTTCGACGGCGACACCATCTGCGTCACGCCCGATTTCCGGGCCACGATCCTGGATCAGAACACCGCACCCGAAGCGAACCGCGCGGCCGACGACCTGGCCTACGGTGCCGACACCTGCATCGACGGCTACGTCTGGCGTGAGGCATTCGACGGCGACACCATCTGCGTCACTCCCGACATCCGCACGCAGACCCTCGCCGACAACGCAGCGGCCTCGAGCCGGATCGCGTAACACCACAACAGCACCGACTTCGAGGCGGCTACCTATCGGGTAGTCGCCTCGAGGCGTTGTCTGCCAGGTTCGCACTTACACTGATGCGATGCTGCGGGGGCGAGGCGTCGTGCCGACGAGACCGCTTGGGTTCCGCGAGGCCATCGACTATCCCTTCGCGGTGATTCAAGCCAATCTCGCGATTCTGGCCGCGCTGACTGGGATTGCTGTTGCGATCGGTGCCTCGATCGTCTCGATCGCTGCTGTTGTCGTGGCGGCCGCAACCGGCGAGATCGGATCCGCCGTCGAGTGGACCGTCGCGGGCGCAACCCTCTTCGTCGCATGGCTCGCGCGAGTTTTCCTGGCGACGATCACGACGACCGTCTCCGCCCTGACCTGCACACAAGCGCCCGTCACGTGGCGAGCCGTCCGGTCACGATCGACGTCGTCGGCACTGGTCCGAATTTCCGGACTGCAGCGCAGTCAGATTGTCATCGCAGTGGGAGTACTGAGCGCAATCGTGTTGATCGCCGACGACTCCGTCGGAATCGGTGTATTGGTGCTCGTCTGTCTCGGTTTCGCCGTGCTCGCACTCGTCTACTTCGGTGCACGCAATTTCGTCGCTGCGCCCGCGGTGATCGAAGAGAACATCACGACCGCACAGGCAACACAACGATCGCGCGCTCTCACAACCAACGCGATCGGACGGATGCTCGGCCTCTGGATCACGATGTACAGCATCGTCATTCTGCTCGTCCTTCCGATCGCCAGCCTGCCGCAGTTCGTCATCGACGCTGTCGGGGGTCCGGACTGGGTTGCGTTGCTGCTGACCGTCCTCGGGTTCCTGCTGATCGCCGGTGTATCGATCGTCGTCGAGTCGGCGACCAGGGCGGTCTCGTATTTCGATCGCCGGTGTACCCGTGAGGGTGCGGACATCTACGGCGTGCTCGGTGCCACATCGCTGACGACAGGTGCCAAGCAATGACCGAGCACGAACCACACAACGCACCCGTTGCCGAGCCGCTCGGCCCCGCGGCTGCCCATCGCGACAGATCCGAACACGCTGCTGCTCAACAGGATTACTCGGCGGCGGTGCAGGAGAGATTCCGCGCGGTGATTCGTGGGCTCGAGCAGGGTGGTGTCCTCGAAACGCGACGATCGCGCACTGCAGACGAGACCGCCGCCGACGCATCGAACCAACTCCCCGGCGACGCCGACGGTTTCACCTCCTCGGCAATCGTTTACGACGAGGTCGTCTACGGTGGCCGGGTCGCCACGCCGGACGATTACGCGCTGCTCGCACACGTTGACCGATTCTCACCGACAGCTCCGCCACCCGCACCCGACGAACCGACCGGACCCGACGAGACCGCACGCACACCACGCCGCCGGCAGCGACGACGTCGCCGACGTCGCCCTATCCGTATGCCCGGATTTCTCGCATCGTCCAAGCTGTGGATCGTCGTTGGGGTCACCGCGATCCTGCTGGTGCTGCTGTTGTTTGCGCCTCGTTCCTGTTCTGTACCCGACGCCTCTGCCCCGCCGCAGTCCCAGTCGGACGGATGGGGCCGCGATTACAACCGCGACGACACCCCGACCGAAGAGCCGGACACCCTGTTCGATCGCCTTCCACCCGAGGTGGTGTTCGGCGGAATCCAGCTGTTCGTCGCTGCGGTGCTGCTGGCGCTGTGGCGCGCGCGTCGACGGGGCGCGCTCGTCCCCGCCGAGCGTCCTGTCGAGGTGAGTGCGAACGAGCTCACCGACGCTCATGCGCGGTTGTACCGCAGGTCCGGTGACAGCGAGCACGTGGCCGGGGTGCTGCGCGGTTCGATGTTGCGACGGGTGCTGCCACGCCTCGGCCTTGCGCCGAACTCTCCGCACGACCGGATAGTACGAACACTTGCCGAACACACCGGAGCTCCGCCCGATCACATCGGCGCCATGTTGTACGGCCCAGTCGAAGACGACGAGACACTGACCATTATCGCTGCCGAATTGGACGCGATCGAGGGAGAGATTCGAGCGAGATGACAAGCGAGACAACAGTAACTCCCGACGATGCCGTCACGGCTCTCAGCGCGGTTCGCGACGAGATCGGCAAGGCGGTCGTCGGCAATCACAACGCCGTCATGTACCTCGTGCTCGCGCTGCTCTGCGAGGGCCATGTCCTCCTCGAGGGTGTGCCAGGTGTGGCGAAAACGCTTCTGGTGCGGTCTATGTCGCGCGCACTCGACGTGGACTACGCCCGGGTCCAGTTCACGCCCGACCTCATGCCGGGTGATGTGACGGGCTCGCAGATCTACGATCCTCGCACTGGCGACTTCACCTTTCGCGAGGGTCCCGTATTCACGAGCCTGCTGCTCGCCGACGAAATCAACCGGACGCCACCCAAAACTCAGGCTGCACTACTCGAAGCCATGGAGGAACGGCAGGTGTCGGTCGACGGCCAGGCGCGGCCGCTACCCAATCCGTTCGTGGTGATCGCGACGCAGAACCCGATCGAGCACGAGGGCACGTATCCATTGCCGGAGGCGCAGCTCGATCGCTTTCTGTTCAAGGTCGACGTCGAACTGCCAAGTCGCGACGATGAATTCCGAATCTTGGAACGCCACGCCGCTGGTTTCGATCCGCGGGATCTGGAAGGTGCCGGTGTCTCACCGGTTGCCGGCGTCGCGCACATACAGGCTGCGCGCCAGGCGGTTTCGATGGTCACGCTCACTCCGGCGGTGCTGGCATACATCGTCGACGTGGTGCGAGCATCGCGATCCTCACCCGCCGTCCAACACGGTGCCTCACCTCGTGGCGCCACGGCTCTGCTCAAAGCCGCCCGGGCCTACGCCTGGTTGAACGGTCGCGGCTACGTCACCCCCGACGACGTGAAAGCTGTTGCTGTACCAGTACTTCGACATCGCCTGTTCCTGCGTCCCGAAGCCGAACTCGACGGCGCAACAGCGGAAGCCGTGCTGAATTCGTTGCTGCTTTCGGTACCGGTCCCGGTGTAGTGCGTACCCAACTCGTCGTCACGGGCCGGGCCGCGTTGGTTGCGGCGGTCGGCAGCATCGTCGTGGCCGTTATGGCGCCGTCGTGGCTGGGCGTCACCGTGATGACGCTCCTGTTGCTCGGAGCGGTCGGACTCGACATGAGCATTGCAGGCAATTGCCGCACCGTGACGATCACCCGATCGAAGTTCGCAACGGTCCGGCTCGGCCGACGCGTCGCGGTACCGCTTACGATCGCCAACGGGAGTGCAGGCCGGGTACGCGGAACCCTATGGGACGACTGGCAATCCAGCGCTGGGATCGTGCACCGCTCGCACCCGATCGATCTTGCACCGGGCCAGGAAACCCGTCTCGACAACGAGGCCGAGCCCGTCCGACGTGGCGATCGCCTCGGCAGCGCGGTGACTCTGCGGGTGATCGGTCCGCTCGGCCTCGGTGGTCGCCAGATTCGCCACACGATCGACACAACGATCCGCGCGCTGCCTGCGTTTCGGAGCGAGCGCCAATTACCCTCTCGCGTAAGGCAATTGCAGCATCTCGAAGGGCGGAACATCGCGACGGTACGCGGCCAGGGTACGGAGTTCGACTCCTACCGCGAGTACGCGATCGGCGACGACGTCCGGTCGATCGATTGGCGCGCGACCGCACGCGCCCGCGACGTGGTCGTCCGCACCTGGCGGCCGGAACGTAATCGCCACGTACTGCTCATCCTCGATACCGGACGTGCGAGCGCTGGACGAACGATCGACGGCACGCGCCTGGACACGTGTATGGAAGCGGCGCTGCTGCTCGGCGGACTCGCGTCCCGCGCGGGCGACACCGTCGACCTACTCGCCTACGACCGTGAGGTACGGGCAGAGGTGCTTGGCATCACGGGAAAACGTCTGCAGCACAGGCTGATGCACGCCATGGCACCGCTGACGCCGAGGCTCGACGAGACCGATTGCCGCGGCCTCGTCGAAGCTGCCCTGCTGCGCACCAAGCGACGCAGCTTGGTCGTCTGGTGCACGAGCATCGAAAGTGGCTATCCTGCAGCCGATCTGCTGCCTGCTGTGCGCACGCTCGCGCATCGGCACCACGTCCTGATGGTGTCGGTCGGCGATCCGGAGGTCACCGCGTTGGCCGGTCGACGCGACGACGCCGCTGCTCTGTACGGCGCGGCCGCTGCCGAACGTGCAATTGCCCGTCGCGATCTCGTCGGTGAGACACTTCGCCGAATCGGCGTCAAAGTCGTTGCTGCCGAGCCAGAACGACTACCGGCCGCACTTGCCGACGAGTACCTGGAGCTCAAACGCGTCGGGACGATGTAGCGATCAGATCGGCCTCGCGAGTGCTCGACGTTGTCGTTCGGCGAGCACAGCGGCGAGAACCTCGAACGGCGGAATCGGTGCAGGCACCTCGACTCGCATGCAGGCGCACACACGTTGTGTCAGCTGTAATCCCACGTCGAAGGCGACCGGCGGCGCGAACTGTCCGTAGCGCTTGAGGTAGTCCCTGACCAGTAGAGCAAGCTGGTCGGGCACAGCGTCGATGTCGAGCTGAGCGGCCCACATCACCATGCGCGGCGGTGGATGCAACAGCGAAGGCGCGAAATAGGCCGCCTCCGAGCGGATTACGACGGTTCCCGCAAGCAGGTCACCGACCCGACGCCCTCGGGCCGAACAGGTCGACGACACCACCGCGACGAGGCCGAAGAAACCAAGCAGCCAGAAATCGACGATGGCGCCGCACAAGCCACGGGTGAGCGCATGACGGAACTCGGCGGGTCCACCGTCGGCACGGACCACCCGCAGGCCGAGCGCGAACTTGCCCGGCGACCTGCCTCTGGTCAGCGTCTCCCACGCCACCGGATAGCCGACCAGGACGGCGACCGTCGATACGATGACCAACGCGGCGAGCAACGCCTCGTCAGCGCGGTATGCGACCATCCCCACAAAAATCAGAAGCCCGAAAAGGGTCGCCAGCTGCAACATCAGATCGATGAGAAATGCGAGGCACCGTGTCGGCACACGAGCGATCGGCAGGTCGAGAGCCACTGCTTCGCCCGTGACGAAAGTGGTGTCGCCTCCGGTCACCGATGCTGCTGTCACGTTCGTCGTCCCCCAGGTTGCGGCGGTTCGCAGCGTAACATTTCGAGCGCGAGAGCCACCGGCTACGCGAGTAAGCGATCCACACGCCGGAGCAGGGGGAAGCCAAGTGGAGTTCGACGTATTCGTTCACAAGCGCACGCCCGGCTGGCGACGCCTCGATCAACTCGTCGGTCGGCGTCGGCTCACCGGCGCCGAGGCCGACGAACTGGTGACGCTCTATCAGCTGGCGTCGGCCGACCTTGCGCATCTGCAGGTTGTTGCCCCCGAACCGATCGTGCTCGCTCAACTCACCGACCTCGTCGCGCGCGCTCGTGCCAAAGCGCTCGGTGCGCGGACCGGCGTCCGTCAAGAAATCGTCACGTTCTTCGCCTACCGCTTTCCTGCGGTCCTGTACAGATCGTGGCCTTGGTGGGTAAGCGTCGCCGGGGCGTTCCTGCTCGTCGCGACCGTGATCGGCGTATGGGTGGCAAACGATCCGAATGTGCAGGCCACCGTCGGTTCTACCGAGGAGATCGAGCGCGTCACAGCTCCGGGCGGCGAATTCGAGACGTACTACTCGGAGAATCCCGCACCGTCCTTCGCCGCTCAGGTCTGGACGAACAACGCGTGGGTTGCCGCGATTGCCCTCTTCATGGGTGTCCTGATCGTGCCTGCGGTGTACGTGTTGGTGATGAACGCCGTGAACATCGGTGTCAGCGGTGGTCTGATGGCGGACGCTGGACGCCTCGACGCCTTCTTCGGATTCATTGCGCCGCACGGCATTCTGGAGCTGACGGCGATCTTCGTCGCAGGCGGGGCAGGTCTGCAACTCGGTTGGACGCTGATCGACCCCGGCGGGCAGAGCCGTGTGCAAGCGCTCGCGCGCCAGGGTCAGGCGGTCGGCGCGATGGCACTCGGCCTCGTCGTTGTGTTCCTGTTCGCGGGCACGATCGAAGCCTTCGTCACGCCGAGCAGCCTCGGCACACCGATCCGCGTGGGAATCGGCGTATTTGCCGAAGCACTTTTCCTTGCTTATGTATTCGTGCTGGGTTCACGCGCTGCTGAAGCCGGGTACACGGGTGCGCATCGGAGTATCGAGGTCACCTGACCACTCGATTCGGCGGCTGACGAAATGCGGCTCGTGCCCTCGGTCTGCGCAGGAAATTCCCGAAACGGCACTCCAGTGTCCTGGAAGGCCAGCATCGATCCTGGCATGACATATACGTCGGATTCGAGCGAGTTCACCTACCCAGTGGTACCAGCACCCCCGCCGATGCTCGGATATTGGGCGGTGATCGAACGAGGCAAGAATCGTTTCTGATCGGAGCCGTCGGGCTTCATCGAAGCGAGCTCCGAACGGTTCGAGGTAGATACGTCGACAACCAACTCACCCGACTGCGTCGTCGCTCTGCTGTAGAAGATGCGGGAACCGTCGGGACTGAACTGCGGATGCACCGCGTACGTGGCGGTCAGCCGGGTGATCTCTCCACCGCCGGCGGGCATCGAGTAGATCTCGGAGCCATTGTTGCCGCCGCGGTTGCTCGAGAACACCAGCGTGGAACCGTCTGGCGAGTAAGCCGGGTCCGAGTTCCAGAATTGGTCCCGCAGAACGACTTTCGATGCCCCGCCCGTCGTTGGCGCCTCGACGAGGTATCCGTCCACGTTGAAGATCAACCGTGACCCGTCCGGCGAGAACTTCGCCCCTGACCCCTCAGACGAGACGACGCGCGCGTCGGAACCATCGGCGTTCATGATGCTGATTCCATCGCTGCTCGTGAACGCGATGGACGACCCGTCCGGGGAGTAGACGGGCTGATAGCCGCCCTCGTGAACGGTCGTCGCCTCCCCCGATTCGAGGGTTATGACGTCGATGGACCTGCCTCCGCGGGTGTACGCCAACTGCTTACCGTCCGGCGACAGTGCGGCGAAGTTTCCGTACCGACCGTCGGACATGTCGTCAGCCACGGTCGGAGTGATCTGCCGCAGACCGCTGCCGTCAGCGTTGGCCACGAAGATCTGGCCCCACCCGTCGTCGAAGGACACGAGCACCGGGGCTGGTTCCGGCGCCGGTTTCGAGTCGTCTGCACACGCGGTCAAAGCAACGAATGCAGCAAACAGAAGGGGCAGTGATCGGGAGCGACGCATCAACTGATCATCGCAACCGAAGCCGTGGTGTGCAGCTATGGGACACAGTTGCGGATCGAGCACGCCGAGGCCGACTACGCTTTGGCACCACCCGCCCCAACTGATCCCAGCCGCCGATCATGACTGAACCGGTCGACGACACCGCACTTCGAGACGTGAGGACGAACGTATGATCGCCGCCTTCGGATTGTTTCCCCGGTTCACCGCACTGGACTTCATCGGGCCCTACCAAGTGTTGGCCGC
This sequence comes from Antrihabitans spumae, assembly GCF_043944905.1. Classification (NCBI taxonomy): domain Bacteria; kingdom Bacillati; phylum Actinomycetota; class Actinomycetes; order Mycobacteriales; family Nocardiaceae; genus Antrihabitans; species Antrihabitans spumae. The sequence goes on along the minus strand of NZ_JBIMSN010000085.1, from coordinate 18,082 downwards.
CATGCCAGGCACCGAAGTAATCCTGTGCGCCGCCGAAACCGGCGTCATCACCGACGACAACGGCCTCCTACAACTGCACATCGAGCACACCTTCGCCGACGTGACCGCGCCCGACATCGTCGTGATCCCAGGCGGCCCCGGGGCTCGTAGAGAAGCTCGCGACCACGGTCCGACCGTCGAATGGATCGCTGCGACCCATCCGACGACCACCTGGACCAGCTCCGTATGCACCGGAGCACTGCTACTGGGAGCCGCTGGACTTCTCGACAACGTCACTGCCACCACGCATTGGTGCTTCTACGACGAACTCGCCGCCTACGGGGCCATCCCCACCGAACAACGCGTCGTCATCGCCGACCGCATCGCAACCGCAGCCGGGGTCTCGGCAGGGATCGACCTTGCACTGCGGCTGGTCGGTGAACTCGCTGGTGATGCGACTGCCCAAGCGATCCAGCTCGCGATCGAATACGACCCACAACCGCCCTACGACAGTGGCGCGCCCTCGAAAGCCGAACCAGAAATTCGAGATTTCGTACGCGCCCTCATGACGCAGAAGACGTCCAACGGTCCGATCTAGTGCACGCCATGACACCGCCACCACCAACACACCGGACGCGCCAGGGCGCAGCTGACGCCGCTCCTACGCCGGCCCGAGCACCGCTTCGGGTGAGCGCTCGTCGCGCCATCGAATAGCCTCGACGACACCGTCCAAGTTGTACTTCGGTCCGCTCGTTCCGACGGTGAACAGCGAAACGCCGGCGTCGACGAAGGCCTGGGCTTTGTCCGCGCCCGGCCACGCAACGGATCGTTCGATCTGATCGGGGTCGGTTCCCACCGTCGCGCAGTGCTCCGCGAGCACAGCCGATTTATGTTCCAGCACATCCAAATTCGAGAAGCTGTGCCAGATCTGCGCATATTCGGCGACCAACCGCAATGTCTTTCGTTCGCCGCCGCCGCCGATCAGGATCGGAATCTGGCGTGTCGGTTGCGGATTGAGCACTTCGAGTCGCGACGAGATCCGCGCGAGATAGTCCTTGAGCAGCGCTAGCCGACTGCCGGGCGTCCCGAAGTCGTAGCCGTACTGCTCGTAGTCCTTGGCGAACCAACCCGCGCCGAGTCCGAGGATCAGCCTGCCGCCACTGATGTGGTCGACGGTACGAGCCATGTCGGCGAGCAGATCAGGATTGCGGTAGCCGCCGCCCGTGACCAGTGCGCCGATCTCGACCCGTTCGGTCTGCTCGGCGAACGCACCGAGCATCGTCCAGCATTCGAAATGCTCTCCGTCGGGGTCTCCGGACAGCGGATAGAAGTGATCCCAGTTGAACACGATGTCGACACCGGCATCCTCAGCCCGCAGAACGGCGTCGCGAATCAAGCCGTAATCGGGCGCGTGCTGGGGCTGTAGCTGGACCCCGATACGAATCGGACGCGACATAGAAGTGCTCCTCAGCGACGAAGAATGCTCACTCGAATTCCGCGCCGAGCCTACCGCCGCCCCCCTCACCCCGCAGAAGCCCACGTCATCGGCCATACTCCCTTCTGCGTCGCAAACCGCGCCGCACCTCCTTTACTTGGATCGTCCGGCACGTTCCTGCCGGTGAAGGGATTTATTTGTCATGGCTTCTGTGACATTCGATCGAGCGACCCGGCTCTACCCCGGCTCGTCAGATCCCGCCGTCGACCAGCTCGAGCTGCAGATCGAGGACGGCGAATTCCTCGTTCTCGTCGGTCCGTCGGGCTGCGGCAAATCGACGTCGCTGCGCATGCTCGCCGGGCTGGAGGAGGTGGACGGGGGCCGAATCTTCATCGGCGAAAAAGACGTCACCAACAAGGAGCCCAAAGAACGCGACATTGCGATGGTCTTCCAGAACTACGCGCTGTACCCGCATATGACGGTCGCCGAGAACATGGGCTTCGCACTCAAACTCGCGAAGGTGAGCAAGGGCGACGTCAAGACCCGTGTGCTCGAAGCTGCGAAGCTGCTCGACCTCGAGGACTACCTCGATCGCAAACCGAAGGCGCTCTCCGGTGGTCAGCGGCAGCGCGTTGCGATGGGTCGAGCGATTGTGCGCCAACCGCAGGTGTTCCTCATGGACGAACCGCTCAGCAATCTCGACGCCAAACTGCGCGTCCAGACCCGCACCCAGATCGCGCAACTGCAGCGCCGACTCGGCACGACAACCGTCTACGTCACCCACGATCAGGTCGAGGCCATGACGATGGGTGATCGAGTCGCCGTGCTGAAAGACGGTGTGCTGCAACAGTGTGCGACTCCGCGTGAGCTGTATGCCAAGCCGGTCAACGTATTCGTCGCAGGATTTATGGGCTCACCGGGCATGAATCTGTTCACGCTGCCCATCGAGAACGGCAACGTCACCATCGGCGGCTGGCAGATCCCCGTGTCACGTGAGGTCATCGAGGCCTCGCTCGACAAGACGGTCGTCGTCGGAATCCGGCCCGAACATTTCGATATCGGCACGATCGGCATCGAGATGGAGGTCGACGTCGTCGAGGAACTCGGTTCCGACGCATACGTTTACGGTCGCGCGATCGCACCCGCCGACTCGCAGAGCACGGCCATGGACACCACCGGAGTGCAGATCACGTCCCGCGCGGACTGGCGCAACCCGCCCGCGAAGGGTGCCCGAGTGAACCTGTACACCGATCCGAGCCACATTCACTTCTTCGCAACGTCGGACGGCCGACGCCTGACCTGACCGGTGGTCCGGCGGCCGGTAACACTCAGGCCGTCGGACCACTCACGGGCGGTATACCGAGCCCGATCGATTCCGCAGCCTTGTCCGCGAATTCGACGCCTGCTTCATCGTAGATATGGAACACGGCGTCGACGCCTGCCTCGCGGAGCGTCACCATCTCCTCGGAGTATTTGACGATTGCGGCGATCTTGCCGAGGAACTCCCGATGGTGCAGCTGTTCCATCGCGAAGATGTTTCCCGAGTGGTCCGGCATGGCAAGCATGACGACTTCGACGGTGTCGGTGAGCAGCAGTTTGTCCCAGAAGTCGGGGTCGGTCGCGTCGGCCTCGACGACGTTGTAGCCGGTGTCACGAAAGCCACGGACCTTGTCCTCGTCCGATTCGACGCCGAGCACAGTCACGCCGTATTGCTCGACCAACCTGTCGTAAGCACCGTGGCCGACCCTGCCCATTCCGACGACGACAGCGCGTGCATCGCCCAGCTCGATCGGTTTGTCACCGTCGTGCAGCTTGCTCGGATCCTGCGGCGGCAACACCTTCACCGCCTTTTCGTACAGCTGCGGGCTGAAGGTGTTCAACAGCGCCGCGATGATGAAACTCATTGCTACCGCGAGCGATACGACGACCAGCCAATCATCTGTCAGCCAGCCGTGCGTCGCGGCAAGTGCGGCGACGATGAGTCCGAATTCGGAGTAGTTGGTGAGGCTGAACGTCGTGAGAAGCGCCGTTCTGTGCCGCAACCGGAGACCGTCGAAAGCGATCATGAAGAACAGGCCTTTAAGAGGCAAGGCGAGCAACAGCAGCGCGGCGATCCCGAACGAACTCCACGTCGGTAGCGCTTCGAGTCCGATGGTGACGAAGAAGCCGACGAGGAACAGCTCTTTCATCTCGAACAGAGATTTGGACAGACCGCCTGCCGACGGGTGCGACGCGAGCAGCATGCCGATGATCAGGGCACCGAGGTCGCCCTTGAGTCCAACCTGCTCGAAGAGGGTGTAGCCGACAACCAGCGCGAGCACGACCCCGTAGAGGATCTGCATTTCGCCGTGTCCGATGCGTGGCAGCAGCGCACGCATCAAGGGGGCGGCCGGGATGAGCAGAACGAGCGCGAATGCCCATGGGCTAGGCCAATGCCCGGAAGACGCGGTGATGAAGACGACGGCGAAGATATCCTGCATGACGAGCACACCGATTGTCGTGCGGCCGTAGAGCGAGCGCATCTCGCTGCGTTCCTCGAGCGCCTTGACCGCAAAGACCGTGCTGGAGAACGAGAAGGCAAAGGCAAGCACCGCCATGGTCGTCCAGCCCGCGTCGGCGAGGAGTGCGATCCCGGCAAGTTTCATCAGGCTGAGGAACCCGATCAGGGCAAGGGTGGATGCGATGACGTTCGATGTCGCCGAACCCCATACCTCGCGCCGAAACAGCGTCCGCACATTGAGTTTCAGCCCGATGGTGAAGAGCAGCAGCGTGACACCCAAGTCGGAGATCGTCTGCAGCGCGTCCGTCTTCTCGTAACCCATTGCGTTGAGCACGAATCCGGCCGCAAGAAAGCCGACCAGGGGCGGCAGTCGCACCAGCATGGCGGCAAGTCCGCCGACGAACGGCACGATGAAATAGGCGGCATCCACAGGCTTCGGCTCCTCCGATAGGGGGGTCGACGGACGCCTAGAATACCTGCCGGACCGCCGAACCTCGGTTCGAGAATTCGCCTGGTACTGCAACGGCACTTGCGAGCCAGTACAGCTCGGGTAGCCGGCTAGCACGGTCACGCGACGTCGAACTCGAAGTCGAAGGACGTTCGAGCGGTCGGCCGATCAGGTTTCCGATCGTGCTGGCTGACGTCGACAACGTTTGGTATGCCGTATCGATGCTCGGCAGGAACGCGAACTGGGTTCGCAACGTACAAGCTGCCGACGGCGAGGCAGTGATCCGCCATGGTGGCTCGTGGAAGGTGCGGCTCACGGAGGTCCCTCCCGCGGCGCGCGCTCCAATCCTCGCGCGATATCTCGACGTCGCGCCAGGCGCACGTCCACACTTCCCGATCGACAAATCCGCGCCATTGGACCGATTCGAGGACATCGTGGCCGACTACCCGACTTTCCGCATCGACGGTTTCTCGCCAAGCGAGCGTTCTTGAGAGGCACCCGCGACGCGACAGCTCAACTCGGCGGCTGTGCAAGGTCAGCCGCGGGTAACCGACAACCGGTATCCGCAGAGATGACAGATGCCTTCAAGGACCCGATCGTGATCGTGTTGCCGTCGTTGCCGTACAACCTGACATTGCGGTTACCAGGCACGTCGGACAGGACCTGCACCTCAGTGATTCCCGCCTCTCGAGCGATATCACGCGCGGCCTGCAACACCTTGGGCCAATCTGCATTTGGAATCGGAACGTCGGACACCGTGTGCGGTGTCGAAACCCACCGGCTCCCAGTGTCCTCGTACTCGGAGGCGCAGGAGTACTGCGAGCGTTCGCGGTTTGGACGCCAGATCAGTGACGGAACGAGTGCGGTGGCCGCCTCGGCTATCCCCCTACTGTTTCGTTCACGAGCCGTTCGGTCTCCTCCAACGACGGCTGCGAGCGCAGTTCCGCGATCCTGTTTTTGAGCCGCTCCTCGTCTTTCACCGATTCGCTCCTGGCGCATCCTCCGGTCACCACCACCGCCACAAGCAGCGCGACGACAGTCCTACCAACTGCGCCCACTCTCATTCCCGCACCGCCAAATGGTCGGTCTGGTACGCGGTTACTCGAACGCTCAACTCGGAGGGTGCGCGAGATCGGCTGCAGGCAATCGACACCCGGTCCGCGCGGAGATAACAGAAGCCGTCAAATACCCGATCATGATCGCGTTGCCATTCTCGCCGTATAGCCGAACGTCACGGTTTCCTGGTGCGTCGGCAAATACCTGTATCTCGGTGATGCCCGCCTGCCGCGCGATCTCGCGGGCGGACTGCAACACCTGCGGCCAGCTCTTCTCGGGAATAGCCTGGTCAGCACCCATCTGCGGCAGAAAGACAGTCAGGCCACCGGTATCGCGATACTCCTGTCCGCAGGTGCCTTGACTCCGCTCGCGGTTATTGTTTGTCGCCCAACTCATCGTGGGAACGATTGCCGTCGCGGCCTCGGTGATCTGCAGAACGATGTCGTTCATTTGTTGTTCGGTCTCCTCCAACGACGGCTGCGACCGCAGTTCTGCGATCCTGATTTTGAGCCGCTCCTCGTCTTTCACCGATTCGCTCCTGTCGCATCCTCCGGTCACCACCACCGCAACAAGCAGCGCGACGATTGTTCTACGAACTGTTCCCACTCGCATTCCCGAACTGCCGAAATGGTCGGTATGGGACGCGGCGACTCGAACGCTCAACTCGGCGGCTGCGCGAGGTCAGCTGCGGGCAATCGACACCCGGTCCTGCCAGATATGACGGTGGCTCCCCGATATCCAATCGTGATCGCGTTGCCGTTCTCGCCGTACATTCGGACTTCGCGATTGCCTGGCACATCCGAAAAGATCTGCATCTCGGTGATTCCCGCCTGCCGCGCGATCTCGCGTGCGGCTTCAAGGACCTGCGACCAGTTCTCCTCGGGAACAGGCCGGTCTGCACGAATGTGAGGCAGAAACACATCCAGGCCGCCTGTGTCACGGTAGTCGTGACCGCACAAACCCTGGTTGCGCACTTGCACTTGCTCCCAGCGCAAGGTTCCGACGATCCCGGTCGCTGCATCGGTGATCTGCCCAACTGTGTCGTTTAACAGTCGTTCCGTCTCCTCCAACGACGGCTGCGATCGCAGTTCAGCGATCTTGATTTTCAAACGCTCCTCGTCATCCACCAACCCACTCCTGTCGCATCCTCCGGTCACCACCACCGCCACAAACAGTGCGACGATCGTCCTACCAACTGCGCCCACTCTCATTCCCGCACCGCCAATTCCGGCAAGCCTGCAACCACGGCAGCGATGTTGTACCCGGATATTCGCAGCGTCTCACCGTCGCTACCAGTTCGCGGGTAGTCAGCGTGGGTGTGGGCTCCCTCTCGTAAAATGCCGTCGGACGTGGTGCCGGGATCGGTGGACAGGTGCGTGAAGTTCGGGTTGGTGTGCGGGTCCGGTCCGAATCGCTCCACCAAGGCCGGGACATCGATCAGATCGTCGGCGTCACCCAGCATCGTGTACCCGTGACCGTGCTCGATTCCCAACTGCTCGGTTTTATCCGCGGAGATACCTGGTGATCCGTAGACCACCATGTCGTCGGCCGCCTCCCCGGGCTCTCCGAGAGCCAGGCCGGTCACCAGCGACCCGTACGAATGACCAACCGCCGTGATGTGCGGATTCTTGTCCGCACCATCGACCTCGTGCGAGGCAACCTCGAGCCCCTCCAAAAACTGCGCCAGCCGCGGTGCGGCCTCCGATGCCTTCAATTCCGACGCCACATCGTGCCAGCCGCGGCCACTGTCGAAGTTCCCAGGCCCCACCGCGTTCGGTGCTTCGAAGCCCAGCCAACCGATTGTCGCAACGTTCTCTCCGTTGTGATCGGGACTGCGGTTGAGCTCACGCATACTCAGATCCCTCAACCCACGGGCTTCTTGCGACATGCTCTCGAACGAGCCGTTGACCGTGGTGTTCAAACCGGGTGTCGTCACCGATATGTGATCGGCGGTATCCGGGTCACCGATCGCGAATGCCGCCTTACCCAGCTCCCCGGTCATGTCCATGTACATGATCGAGAAGTCGGAGTTCGACTTCGCCAGTTCTTCCAACTTGTCCAGATCCTTCAGTTTTTGCTCGGTGTACCAGAGTGCAGCATCGTCGTTGGTGAACGTTCCGCCGAAGACGTTTTCGTCCAGTTTGCGCTGCAACTCGTCCCGCTCGTGTTCCAGCCGCTCGCGTTCGGTTCCGATGCGGGCGATGTTCGCGTCGTGACGGGCTTGGCTGGGAACCCCGTCGAGGTTGCCAACCCATTCCGGGTGCTTCGCGATCACCTCAGCACGCTGCCAGTCGGGCATGGCCTGCCAATAGCCGTTCGCCGCAGCAGGATTCGTCGCCGCGTCGGCAGGTGGTGCAGGTGCACTCAGCGACCCTTGGGACACGCCGGCCGCCGCAGCGGCGTCGATAGTGGTCGCACCGTGATCGTCGATCTTGCCCTCAGCGGCCTTGTTCAAAACCTGAGCTGCGTCAGCCGAGACGTCTTCTGCCTGCAGGATCAACGCCTTCGCCCGCGCCTCGAGTTCTACCCGGCGCTGCTCACGCGCTTCGGCTTCTTCTGGCGACCGCTCGGCGGTGTCGACAACCTTGACAGCACCCGAATCGTCCACCTGCATTCCATCGGCGGCCGCGTCTGCTTCGATGTCGGCGAGTTCCGTTTTCAGGTGTGCGACCGCCTCGCGGGTTTGGCGCGCGCATTCGCCGACAGCCGACAACGCAGCTGCCTCATCGGTCAAATCGTCTGCAGTGACCTGGAATCGGCGCCGCGCAACCTCGCCGGCTTCACTCAACCATGCAGGCAGACGACCGATATCGGCCAGTTGAAGCTGGACATCGGCGACCGTCTCGATCCGCCGCGACAGCGAATCCTCCAACTGCTCGAGCGCGTAGAGATCCCACGCGCGAATGTCGTCGAGCTCCACCCAACCCCCCCGAGTTGCCTCCCGTACCCCTGTCCGGCAGCCTAACATCGCGTCAGGAGCAACCGAGGGGGAGCGAATGCCTGCCGAATCAACACCCGCTGGACCGTCCGTCGACGTCGACACGACCATGCTTCGAATCGCGGCCGACAAACTCGATTCACTGTTCGCCGACACCGCAAAACGATTGAGCGACACCGACAATGCCATCGCCTCCGCCGGAAGAGGCTGGCCTGAAAACTCGCGGAGCAGCTTCGACCGCTTCACCGGCTATGTCGACACCCGCCGCGTCAGCCTCCTGACAAACATTGCCGGACTTTCCGAGGCTCTCGTCGCCGCCGCCATCGCCTACGAGACCCAAGACAGTGCCAACGCCACCGACGTTGCGACCGTCACCGGCACCGCTCACACACCCGGAGTGTCGGCCTAGCCGAGCTGAACCGTCGCCCCCGCCCGACCGAAGATCTTCTTGCCGTCCGAGGTTGCGACGATCGTGACCTCCGCTGTCCGCGCGGCTTCGTCGAGCGATTTCACCTTGCCCGTCATATGCACCTGCGCCGGGCGCTGCGGGTCGACGAATACCGGGCGGGCGAACCTCGCTCCGTAGGCGCGAATGGCACCCGGATCCCCGACCCACGATGACACGAGTCCCGAACCGAGGCCCATGGTGAGCATCCCGTGGGCGACAACGGTGTCCATGCCGACCAGTTTCGCGATGAGATCGCTCCAATGGATCGGGTTCGGATCTCCCGATACGCCGGCATAGTTCACGAGGTCGCCGCTGGTGAGTTCGACGACGTGCGGTTCGAGTTCGTCGCCGACCGAGACGCTCTCGAACGACCGATTCGGCTGCGGCACGAATTTGGCACTGACCATAGGCTGCTCACGCTGGTGAATCGCGGCGTCGACGTAGCCAATTGCTGCCGCACCCTTGCGTGCCGAAGCGGTTGTCATACTTCGCATCATCAGCGCGTCGACTGCCACGGCCAGATTCTCGTCAGCGGTGCCACCGCCCGAGCGCGCGACGATGGTGGTCCACGACGACTGCAGCAAGGTCTCTTCGCCGCGAATTTCGCTGATGTCGGTGCGGAAGACGAAAGTGTCCTGACCGTGTCCCTGCCGGAACCCTTCGAACGTCACGTCGGTGACGAGTCGGTCGCCGACGACGAACGGCCGCCAGAAGACGATCCGCTGCTCGGTGTGCAGCACCTGGCTGAGGTCGTAATGCGGAAGGAACTTTTCGAAGATGCAGCGCTGGGAGATCGCACCGAGAATGGCGCCGAAGGTCGGCGAGGCCGGTAGTTCGTCGTATCCGAACTCCTTCGCGGCGGACTCCACCCAGTGCACAGCATTGAAATCCTGGACCGCACGGGCGAACTCACGGATCTTCTCGCGCCCTACGTCGTAGAACCCGACAAGCCGAAGTGGCGATCCGAGCGTCGTGGTGACCTCGTCCGTCACGTGGTCGGCACAGTTCGTTGCAACAGATTCGCCATGGGTCGGGGCTCCCTCGTGGTGAAGTTCGGGCATTGCTGTTCGACGCCGTGTGTGGCGCACGTCATCAGAGACTTCGTAACCGGAGACGGCAACGGACGGGTCAGTGTGCACCCGAACCGATCCGAACACCACACTCGGCCATCGTCGACCGGATGAGCAGGCCGGCCTCGACGCCGATCAACTCTGCCACCAACTCGAGGTATCGGGCAACGAATTCCTGTCCGTGCGGCGCGACATCGAGTTCGGACGGCTCCAGATGGTGAGCCAGTTCGTGCAGCACGACCAGTTCACGCAGCGCCCATGCTCGTGCCCCGACGTGCAGCGGCACCGCAATCGTCGCCGTTTCCACCTCGTAGTGCGCAGCCTGCTGGCCTGCCCGCTGCCGCACCGACACCGGAACGCACGCTCGTTTCCATTGCGCCCGAACCCAATTCAGCGCCAGCACGCTGTCGACATAACTCTGTACGGACTCCACCGACGCGAACCGACGTTCGATCGGCAACGTGATCGTCGAGCCGAGCAATTCCAACTGCCTGACGCCGTACTCGTCCGCCCGATCGAACACTCGGCGCACCAGCGCTTCTGCGTCGTAGACCTTTCCTCGTTGCGTGTCGCGCCTCATCAGGAAGAGAGTTGCCCGCGAGCAGCACCGAGTTCTGGAGACGTCCCAAGGCGAGCAGCTCTACCCGCACGGTCGCCTGCGCGTCGCGCATCCGACGAATAGCCCGCAGTCGCTCGCGTACCCCGCCACGTGCCACGCGCCTGCGAGGTCTCCGAGTAGTAGTCCTGCAACTCGATCTGCTTGTTGCGCAATACAAGCGCCGTTCCAGTTCCCGCCACCTCGGCTGCGACGATCTCGGCTTCGGCGTCGCGTTTCACGGCCGCGAGTCGTTCCCCGATGCGTGCCGCGTAGGCCAGCTGGAAGTTCAACCGCGCCGTCACACCCGCGATCGGGACCTTGACCCGACGGGTTCGCTTACGCAGGCCGCGCCCCTCGGTGACCAGCTTCTCGACCGTCGCCTCGCGGTAGCTGCCCGATTTGATGTAGGTGTCCGACGCGCGGACCATCTGAATGATCAGGCTCGCGTACAGCGCTTCGCACGCATCGATGTCGGTATCGAAGCCGTAGGCATAGACCTGGGTCGACGACTGCGTCACGTCGCATTTCACGTCGTTCGCATGCGAAATCGCCAGGAACAACTGGACGTAGGTCCGCAAGCCCTTCTTGCCGGTCTCGCCGATCCGAATCATCCGCTGCGTCGGAACGGGACGGCGTTCTCGATTGGCGGTATGCGACCGGGCAACCGCGAGGTCGATCGACGACTGCGTCGCCAAACGCTGCGCCGCCGCCATAAACGCCTGCGCTTCGTGCTCGTTGTCGGTCGACTCCGCCTGCCGCAGCAGGCCGCCGATCCGGGTCAGCATCTTCTCGGAACTCACGGCGCCGAGGGTAATGGGTGCGACCGACACGCGCCGAAGACGCCGACATCTGCAGCGTTCGCGAGTACCGACCCGTTTCGCCGCTTTCCGTGCCAAAGTATCTTGCGATGTGCGTCACGCATGCGTCCGTCGCTGCCTGCGCCGAGAATCCACGACAACTGACTACTGGAGAGAAATCTATGTCATTGCATTCGAGAGCTGTACTCCCTAGAGCAGTGCTGGCGGCAGCAGCCGTCGCGATGCTCGCCGTCACCGGATGTTCGAGCGATAGCGACTCCTCCGACAGCGGCTCGAGCTCGGGCGGCAACGGCCGCGGACCGATCACCTACGTCGAAGGCAAGGACACGACCGAGTCCGGCGTCGTCCGCCAGCTCGTCGACAAGTGGAACGAGACGCACCCCGACGAGCAGGTCACCTTCAAAGAGCAGTCGAACGACGCAGATCAGCAACACGACGACCTCGTCCAGAATCTGCAGGCAAAGCAGTCCAACTACGACGTCATCGCGCTCGATCTGCCGTGGACGGCCGAATTCGCCGCGCGAAACTGGCTGCAACCGCTGACCGGCGAATACGCCCTCGACACCAGCGCGCTGCTGCCCGCGACGGTAGCGAGCGGCACCTACAACAACACGCTCTACGCGGCCCCGAAGAACACCAACGGCGGTCTGCTGTTCTACCGCAAGGACCTGGTCCCGACCGCACCGACGACCTGGGCCGAGATGATGGCATCGTGCGAGGTCGCAAAGACCAACGACATGGGCTGCTACGCCGGCCAGTACGCCCCGTACGAAGGCTTGACAGTCAATACGGCCGAGGCGATCAACTCCTACGGCGGCACCTTCGTCGGTCCCGACGGTAAGACGCCGACGGTCGACAGCCCCGAGGCACGCGCCGGACTGCAGGAACTCGTCACCGCATACTCCGACGGCAACATTCCGAAGGAAGCGATCACCTACAAGGAACCCGAGAGCCAGAGCGCATTCGAGTCCGGCAAGCTGCTGTTCCTGCGCAACTGGCCGTCGGTGTACGAGAACGCCAACAAGGACGGCTCGGCTGTGAAAGACAAGGTCGGCGTCGCCCCTCTGCCTGGTTCCACGGGCGTTGGTACCTCGACTCTCGGCGGTTACAACATCGCGATCAGCGCCTTCTCGAAGAACAAGGCAACCGCGCTCGACTTCCTGAAGTTCATCACCGGTGAGCAGGCTCAGCGGATCATCGGCGAAAGCGGTCTGCCGCCCGTGCTGCCCGCGCTGTACGACGACCCTGCGCTGATCGAGAAGATGCCGTATCTTCCCGCATTGAAGGCAGGCATCGAGAACGCCGTGCCGCGACCGGTGACGCCCTTCTACCCCGCGGTGTCAAAGGCAGTGCAGGACAATGCCTATGCTGCACTCAAAGGCGAGAAGTCGGTAGACCAGGCGATCAAGGACATGCAGGCGGGCATCGAGTCTGCCGGGCAGTAACACAGGAGAACAGCAATGGCAGTTTCTGCTGGTGAAACCAGCGGAGCCAAGCCAGACGCCACCGCGGCCGGGAGTTCAACTCCCGGCCGCGGTGCTGGTCGGCGTTGGTTCGGGAGCCTTCGTGCCTGGCTCCTCATTGCTCCGGTCCTCGTCGCGCTCGGCGTCGTCATCGGCTACCCGGTCGTACGTGCCTTCGTCATGTCGTTCCAGAAGGACCAGGGTCTCGACCCCGCCACCGGAATGTTCGTCGAAGGTGGCAGTGCCGGCTGGACCAACTACACACATTGGCTGTGGCAGGAATGCCCGACCATTTCCGGCGGCGTTGCCTCCTGCCCGCCTGGAACCCTCGGCTCGCAGTTCTGGTCCGCTGTCGGTGTCACCCTGTTCTTCACCGTCGTCACGGTCGCGCTCGAGGTTGTGATCGGCCTCGGCATGGCGATCGTCATGGGCAAAACCTTCAAGGGTCGTGCGCTGCTTCGCGCTGCGGTGCTGATCCCGTGGGCCATCCCGACCGCCGTCACCGCACGCCTGTGGGAGTTCATGTTCGCCTACGACGGTGTGATCAACCGTGTGTTCGGCACGTCGATTCTCTGGACGTCGGACGAATGGCCTGCCCGTTTCGCCGTCATCATCGCCGACGTGTGGAAGACGACGCCGTTTATGGCGTTGCTGATACTCGCTGGCCTGCAGATGATTCCGCAGGATGTCTACGAGGCGGCCCGTGTCGACGGGGCCTCGGCGTGGCAGCGATTCCTGCACATCACACTGCCGCTTGTGAAGCCCGCGCTGATGGTCGCGATTCTGTTCAGAACGATGGACGCACTGCGGATGTACGACCTGCCGGCGATTCTGACCCTCGACAACGACGCGACCCGGACGGTCTCGATGCTGGTCGTCGATCAGATCAGACAGGGTCCCAACAGTGCCTCGGCGCTGTCGACGATCACCTTCGTGATGATCTTCATCGTTGCGTTCGCATTGGTGAAAGTGCTTGGCGCCAACGCTGTTCGCACTCAGGAAGACCAGCGAAAGGGCGTTCGATGACCCATCGCAAACCCGACACACTCGAGGTCGTCGTCCCGGCTCGCCGCTGGAAGTTCGGGTCGCTACGCGTCTACGTCGGCGTCGCCATCATCCTGATCTGGGGTTTGGCGCCGTTCTACTGGATGGCCGTCACCGCATTCCGCAATGCCGACTACACCTACGACACGACACCGTGGCCGACGCATCTCACCTTCGAGAACTTCCGCAATGCGTTCGACACCGACAAGGGCAACCACTTCACGCGAGCGCTCACCAACAGCGTCGTCATCGGCGGCATCACAACCGCGATCGCTCTCGTGCTCGGCGTCTTCGCCGCGTATGCGCTTGCGCGCGTGGCATTTCGCGGAAAATACCTCATCGCCGGGTTGATTCTTTCGGCCTCGATGTTCCCCGTCGTCGCACTGGTGACACCACTGTTCCAGCTGTTCACCGATCTCGAATGGATCGGCAAGTACCAGGCGATGATCATTCCGAACATCTCCTTCGTCCTGCCGATGACGGTTTATATCCTTGCGTCGTTCTTCGCGGAATTGCCGTGGGAACTCGAGGAGGCCGCGCGAATCGACGGCGCAAGCAAATTCCAAGCGTTCCGTCTGATCATGCTTCCGCTCGCCGCGCCCGCAGTATTCACGACAGCGATTCTGGCGTTCATCGCCGCCGTCAACGAATATCTGCTCGCGCGGTTGCTTTCCTCCGACGCCACCGAACCCGTCACCGTTGCGATCGCACGCTTCTCCGGTAACGACCCGAAAGCTATTCCCTATGCGGCGATCATGGCGGCAGGGACGATCGTCACGATTCCGTTGGTCATCATGGTTTTGCTCTTCCAACGCCGAATCATTTCCGGTCTGACGGCCGGTGGAGTCAAGAGCTGACAGGTGGCTGGGCAATTGCTCGAGTGAGCGGTTACCCTGGGCTTCCGATCCGATGCAAGGATCCAGGTAGGAGGCGTCCTGGAGTCCGGAGGCAATGAACGTGAGTTCCCACCGCGCTGCGACGCTGCCGCAACCGTCGCCGGCCAATGAGCCGACGAAAGATTCGGCAGGCGGGGTGAGCTCGGCGCCTGGTGCTTCTCCGAAACGGCCGAAGGATCGCTCGCCCAAGCGCAAGTCGAAGTGGCGGTACGTCCGGCGCACCCTTTACGTACTCGTCGCACTCGCGATCATCGTGCCTACGACAGCATTCGTGATCAGTTACAGCCAAGCCGAGGTGCCACGCCCCTCGGATATGCGCGTCAATCAGGTCGCGACGATATTTGCGACCGACGGAACGACCGTCCTCAGCAAAGTTGTTCCGCCCGAAGGCAACCGGACCGAAGTTCCGATCAGCGATGTGCCGGAACACGTCCGCAACGCAATGCTCTCGGCGGAGGATCGCAACTTCTATCAGAATCGCGGTTTCTCGGTCACCGGATTCTTCCGAGCAGCTCGCGACAACATTCAGGGCAAGGAAAGCGCGGGCGGCGGGTCGACCATCACCCAGCAATACGTCAAGAATGCTCTCGTCGGATCCGATCGCAGCGTCAGCCGCAAATGGCGTGAGCTGGTGATCTCCGCGAAAATGGCGCGGGAATGGAGCAAAGACGACATCCTTGCCGCCTACCTGAACACGATCTACTACGGCCGTGGCGCCTACGGCATCGCGGCGGCGTCGAAGTCGTACTTCGGCAAGCCTGTCGGCGACTTGACCGTCGCCGAGGGTGCCGTCCTCGCCTCGGTCGTGCGAAGTCCGTCGAGCCTCGATCCAGAATTGCATTCCCAAGAACTGACAGCGCGCTGGAACTACGTGTTGGACGGCATGGTCGAGATGGGTGTGCTCCCGAGCGCAGAGCGAGCGGCCAACGTCTTTCCGCCGATCATCCCGACCAATCAGGTCGGTGACGAGAACGTCGCGCGTGGTCCGGAGGGCCTGATCCGCACCCAGGTGCTCAACGAGTTGCGCGCAGCTGGAATCAGCGATCAGGATCTCAACACCGGCGGTCTGCAGATCACGACGACGATCGACCCGAAGGCGCAGCAAGCCGCGATCGATTCGGTCACCAGTATTTTCGAGGGCGAACCAGCCGAGCTGCGGACCGCTGTCGTGTCCATCGACCCGCGAACCGGTGCGGTCCGCGCGTACTACGGCGGTGCCGACGGTGCCGGCTTCGATTTCGCGCAGGCCCCGCTGCAAACCGGTTCCGCGTTCAAGGTGTTCGGGCTGGTTGCAGCGCTCAAGGACGATATCCCACTGTCGGCGATGTACAGCAGTGCGCCACTGACGGTCGGTAGCGTCTCGATCTCGAACGTCGGCGGCGAAACCTGTGGGACCTGCACCATCGCCCAGGCGTTGAAGCAGTCCCTCAACACGAGCTTCTATCGACTGACTAGATCGATGGAGAACGGTCCCCAGAAGATCGCCGACGCCGCTCACGAAGCCGGCATACCGGAGAACATTCCAGGACTGCCGGGTAAGTCGTTGTCGCAGGACAACGGCATTCCGGAAGATGGCATCGTGCTCGGTCAGTACCAGGTTCGACCCATAGACATGGCGTCCGCCTACGCCACGCTCGCCGCATCCGGCACCTACCACGCCCCTCACTTCGTCCAGCGAGTCGTGACTGCGGACGGAACCGTTCTCCTCGATCGCCTACCCGAACCCGGCGAGCAGCGCATAGAACCTGCTGTAGCCGAAAACGTAACGCAGGCAATGCTTCCCATTGCTTCGTACTCGCGGGGCCACGGTCTCGCAGGTGGGCGGCCGTCGGCCTCGAAGACCGGAACGGCTCAGTACGGCGACACCGGATTGAACAAGGACGCGTGGATGGTCGGCTACACACCGTCACTGTCCACCGCAGTATGGATCGGCACCGAGCAGGCGCAAGCCATCACCGACCTCTACGGCAGCAGCATCTACGGATCCGGATTGCCGAGTGACATCTGGAAGAAGACGATGGACGGAGCGCTCGAGGGCACCGACGTCGAAAAGTTCCCCTTCCCGGACCCCATCGGCGGCCAAGCTGGAGTTCCGGCGTACAGCGCACCGGCAAAACCTGCCCCGAGCACGTCCGCCGCACCGCCTCCGCCACCACCGTTGATCGTGCTTCCGCCGCCACCACCGATGCGGCAGATCGAAATTCTGCCGGGCATCACGATTCCGATCCCAGGCTGAGTGGTCCAGACGCGTTGACGAACAACACCTTTCGTATGGTCGACTCCCACATCCATCAGTGGGATCCCCATTCGACACCGCGCGACTGGCGCTTGAACCTTACGCCTGCTCGCCTATTGCCGCCGGTGCTCGACCTCGGGTTCAAGCTGCTTTCGCGCGCCGATCGAGAATCGATCGCGGACCCCGTCTATCTCGCGAAGCCGTATCTGCCAGAGCAGTACCGCGCCGATATCGACGGCTTGCCGATCGATACCGTAGTCCACGTCGAATCCGGCTGGCGGGGTCGCGGAGAATTCGCTTCGGTCGACGAAACCCGTTGGATCGCATCACTTCCGTTCGAGCCCGACGGTCTGCGTCTCGGCGCAATAGTCGCCGCGGCCGATCCGACGTCGCCGAATTTCGCGCAGGTACTCGACGCGCATCTCGACGCCTCGCCGCTCGTTCGAGGCATTCGCTCGATTGCTGCGCACCATCAGGACAAGGCGGTCCGCTCGTGGACCTCGGTGTACCGACTGCTTGTTCAGCCGCGATTTCTCGACGGTTTCGCCAAGCTCGCGGAGCGGAAGCTGACCTTCGACGCCTGGGTTTACGCGCACGACCTACCCGATGTCGCAGAGTTGGCCATCCGCTACCCGGAAGTGACGATTGTGCTGGACAACATCGGCACCCCGGCGGGGGTATTCGGGCCCGTCGGCCGCAGCACGGGTCGTTCGGAGGCCGAGCGTCGAGCGCTGTTGGCTGCGTGGCGTGACGATCTGGCTGCCGTGGCGCAACAGCCGAACGTCGTGGTCAAGTTGACCGGGCTAGCGTTGCCGGTTCTCGGACATCGGCTGCCGTTGCGGGGAACGTCGGTACCGGTTGCCGAATTGGCAGAGCGGGTTGCACCGTTGGTCGACTTCGCGCTGGATCAGTTCGGATCCACGCGAACGATGTGGGGATCGAACTCCCCCATGGAGAAACCGGTATCCGATCCGCGTGGCGTCGTCGAGGCGATCAGATCGATCATCGCTGAACGACAGAACGACCGAAGCGCGTCGGAACACGACGACGTCTTCGGTCGGACTGCGGAACGGGTGTACGGGTTGAACGCCTCGCGCTCGTGAGTTAAAGGTGCCCTCCGGACGCGCTGCTGGGGTGAAAATGGGGTGTGGTC
>NZ_JBIMSN010000084.1:0-57459 GCF_043944905.1 Antrihabitans spumae | reverse complement strand
GACAACGGCGTGCGCTCACATCAACACCAAAACCACCCACGGTAAGAGCACAAGAGCCTCCTTTCGGAGGGCCCACCCTCCGAAAGGACTCACGAGCGGCGTAGCCGCCTATGCGCCGAATCGGCGATGCCGGGCCGCGTAGTCACGAAGGGCGCGAAGGAAATCCACGCGCCGAAACTCCGGCCAGTAGGCCTCCGTGAACCAGATCTCGGAGTATGCGCTCTGCCACAACAGAAAGCCGGAGAGCCGCTGCTCACCCGAGGTGCGGATGACGAGGTCGGGGTCGGGTTGGCCCGAGGTGTAGAGATGCTCGCCGATGCCGTCGACGGTGATCGACTCGATCAACTCGTCGCCTTCACGGCCTTCGCCTTGCTTCTGCTTCACGAGCGCGCGCACGGCGTCGGCTATTTCCTGCCGTCCGCCGTACCCGATCGCGACGTTGACGTGGGTCCCCGTTCGACCCTTCGTCCGCAGGGCGGCTTCGCGTAGCCGGCGCGCGGAGTCCTCGGGCAGCAGATCGAGTGTGCCGACGATTCGTACGCTGGAGTTGTTGCCCGACCCGGAAATCTCCTCGACGACGTCAGTGATGATTTCGATCAGCGATTCGAGTTCGTCCTGGTCGCGACGCAGATTTTCGGTCGAGAGCAGATAGATCGTCGCCATTTCGATGCCTGCGGCATCACACCAGCTGATCAACTCCGCGATCTTGAGCGCACCCATGCGATACCCGTGGCTGACGTCGGTGAACCCGTTCGCACGGGCCCAGCGCCGATTGCCGTCGCACAGCACAGCGACATGCCTCGGGTGTTGTTTGTCGGCGAGCTGCCGCAGCAGTCGGTTTTCGTAGACGCGATAGACCAGCCCACGAGCCCTCACTGCGGCATCACGCTCAGCTGCGGCGCGAGGCCAGTGGAGATGCACACGGGAGTAAAGCGTACGCCCGGCGAGTCGGGCGGCGACGGCACCCGCGTCGGGAGTTGGAGAGTTGAGATACGGTTCGGATACGGCTATGTGGTTGATCACCGACCGGCTTGCGATGCTGTCGGAGGACGTACAGTCGGTTGTAACTTACGACACCGTAGGTTACCGACCAGTAAAGGGATTCATGACCGCCTTCGGCCTCGACGAACTACCCGTCAAGCCCCGCATGCGTGGCTGGATTCACCTGTGGGCATTCGGCGTTTCCGTGTTCACGGGCATCGTCCTCGTCGCTCTGTCAGCATCGCTGGTTTCCAGCAAGGCCGCATGGGCAACCGCGATCTACAGCATCACCGTCTGCGGGATTTTCGGCGTCAGTGCGACCTACCACCGCATTCACTGGGACACCATCGCCGGACGCATGTGGATGAAGCGTGCCGACCACTCGATGATCTTCATCTTCATCGCGGGCAGTTACACCCCCTTCGCACTACTCGGTCTACCGACCTCGACCGGTCGCGTCGTGCTCATCGTCGTTTGGGCTGGAGCGCTTGCCGGCGTCGCATTGAAGATGCTGTGGCCGACTGCCCCGAAATGGGTTGGCGTACCGCTGTATCTGCTGCTCGGCTGGGCGATCGTCCCGGTCGTCGGCGAATTGACGCGCCACGTCGGCGTCGCTGCGATGGTGCTGCTGCTCATCGGCGGCCTCTTCTACAGTGCGGGCGCAATTCTCTACGCGACCAAGTGGCCCAACCCGTGGCCGACGACGTTCGGCCATCACGAGTTCTTTCACGCAGCCACGGTCATCGCAGCGCTGTGCCACTACATCGCTGTCTGGCTCGTCGTATTCAACTGACCTTCGGTCGACCGACCCCAACCGATAGTTCCGCCTGATCCTGGCTCCGTTTCGCGGTATCGTCGCATCTTCGACCGACTACGACGTGAGATGAGCGCCGCGCGATGACGGCAACCAAGATACAATCGTGGGCATTGCGCTCACGGACCGGTTTCGCCGTCGTTGCGACGTTGAGTGGCGTTGCCGGTTTGATCGTCGTCCTCGTCCAACTGTGGATCACGGGCGTCTTCACCCGCCTCGGCGATGCCGCGACCACCATCGTCGTCGTCACCACCGCGTACGCCCTCTTCGCGTCGGTCGTCGGTGGCTACGTGTCGATGATCGCGCAGCGCAACACCCTCGACTGGATACCCGAAGACCGGGCGCCGACCGACGCCGAGGCGAAGCGTGTACTTCGGATGCCGCTCGACATGGCGCTGCTCGCCGGCTCGCTTTGGCTGCCAGGCATCGTGCTCGAAGCCGGCATGTTCGGCATGGTCGCGCCCGCGCGCGATCTCGTCATCGCCGTCGCACTCGTGACCATGGGTGGACTGACGTCGGCAGGCTTCACCTATCTGCTGACCGATCGCCTGCTGCGGCCTGCGATCCCGCGCGTCGCACAGGTCCGTTCGGTCGGGCATCCGAGTTCGACGGCCCTCGTACGGGTCCTGATCACGTGGGCTCTTGCGAGCGGGCTCCCACTCGCCAACGTGATCCTGGTCCTCGCCGACACCGGCTCACCCCAGCACGACCGCATCCGCGGCTCGCTGTACATCGCGATCGTCGGACTACTGACCGGCTACGCGGCCACCGCGTTTCTCGCCCGCAGTATTGCGCTTCCGCTCTACGACCTACGCCGCGCGCTCGGTCGAATCGAGCAGGGGGACCTCGATGTCGAAGTGCCCGTTCAGGCAACGAGCGAGATCGGTCTGCTGGAAACCTCCGTCAACGACATGACGCACAGCCTTCGCGAACGTGAGCGCCTGCGCGACCTGTTCGGTCGCCACGTCGGCACCAACGTCGCCCAGCGCGCGCTCGAGCGCGGCATGGACCTCACCGGCGATATGCGCGAGGTGTCGGCGTTGTTCGTCGACGTGGTCGGATCGACGCGCCTCGCCCACGTGCTGGAGCCGAGAGAGTTCGTCGACAAATTGAATCGGCTCCTCAGCACGGTCGTGGACGCGACCACGATGTACGGCGGTCTGGTCAACAAGTTCGAAGGTGATGCGGCACTGTGTATCTTCGGTGCGCCGATCGAATTGGACGACGACGCGACAGCCGCCCTGCGCGCCGCTCGCCGGATCCGCGACGAAGTCCTCGCGGCAGGCGAATTCGACATCGGTGTCGGTGTCGCGCGTGGCCTCGTTTTCGCCGGTGACGTCGGTTCGGCAACGCGTCTCGAGTACACCGTGATCGGCGACGCGGTGAACGAGGCAGCACGGCTCACAGAGGCGGCAAAGAATGTGCCCCAACGGATTCTGGTGAGTCAGCCGGTTGTGGAAGCGTGCTCGTCACACGAACGCGAGCTGTGGACCTCGCACGGCGTTCTGAAACTGCGTGGCCGCGAGGACGAGACGAAGAGCTGGACCGACAATCGCGGTGGCGGCGCAAGTCAGCGCATCAACAAATCGCGGAGTTCGGTGACCGTCGACACCGGCCTGTCGCATACGAACCCGCGGCAGACATAGGCTGCGGGCTGCCCGTCGACGAGCGGTCGGTCGGCCAGCAGCGGTAGCGAATCCTGTTGTCCGACAACGATTACTGCGCCACCGGGTGCGAGCGTGCGGGTAACGCCGACAAGGTCGCTGGTGCCGGTGGGGTCGACTATCGCAATCTGCATCGGCCCTCGCAATGACGCCTCCGCGACCGTCAGCCAGTGGCCTGCCGACCGAGGAGCACGAGCGAGCACAACCGTTGCCGCGCGCAAGGTTTCGGCAGCCAGCTCGCCGTAGCGCACCGACCGCTCCGGATCCGACAGCGCCGCAGCGGTCAGCAGTGCCTCGGCCGTACTCGAAGCGCCGGACGGAGTTGCACCGTCGATCGGGTCACGCGGTCGGGTGACGAGGACCTCGGCATCGTCGGCGGTGTCGAACCAACCGCCCGCCGAGTCGGACACAGCGAAATGTGCGATGGCGACGTCGAGGAGCTGTTGTGCGTGCTCGAGCCATTCGAGTTCGCCCGTCGCCTGATGCAACGCGAGCAGACCGGTGACCAACCATGCGTGATCCTCTAGCACGCCTGCCGCTTCGCCGACTGCCCCGCCGAGCGACGCCCTCCTGAGCCTGCCGTCGACAACGTGACGATCGAGAAGGTTACGCGCACAGCGCGCGGCGGCGTCGACCCAATCCGGGCGCTCGAGCCAAGCGCCGACCTCGGCAAGCGCGACGATCGCCATTCCGTTCCACGCGGTGACGACCTTGTCGTCGCGACCGGGTTGGGGACGCTCGGCGCGCACCGACCGCAGCAGACCGCGGACCCGCTCGAAACGAGCGTCGTCGTCCGGATCGTCGTGCAGTTGCAGAACCGAGGCACCCTCCTCGAAGGTGCCTGCGGGCGTGACGCCGAACAGGGCGGTCGCCCACGGACCGTCGTCGGGACCGAGCACGTCGACGAGTTGTTCGGGGGTCCACACGTAGGTCGATCCCTCGACGCCCTCGGTGTCCGCGTCCAGCGCGGAGGCGAAACACCCTTCGGCAGTAAGCAGGTCGGTCAACAGGAACTGTGCCGTCTCGTGCGCGACCTTCGAGGCCAGTGCCGAGCCTGAACGCCTGGCGAGGTGGCCGTAGGCGCGCAGCAGCATGGCGTTGTCGTACAGCATCTTCTCGAAGTGCGGAATCACCCACTGCGGATCCACCGAGTACCGGGCGAAACCGCCGTTCAACTGGTCGTAGATCCCGCCGCGAGCCATTGCCTGAGCGGTTCGGTCGACGGCGTCGAGTATGTCGGTGTCGCCGGTGCGCTCGTAGGCGCGTAGCAGTCCCTCGAGCAATGCGGACGGCGGAAACTTGGGAGCACCGCCGAACCCGCCGTACGTCCGGTCTTCCTCACGCAACACTGCGGAGACCGCATGATCGAGCAAAGGTATGTCGATGTCGATGTCGACGGACGGCAGGCCCGAGCTGCCGCCTCGCAATTCGGCGACGACGGCGGCAGAGGCTTCCATGACTTCGTCACGCCGGTTCTTCCACGTGTCGGAGATCGCCTCGAGGACCTGACCGAACGAGGGCATTCCACCCCGCGCAACTTTGGGGTAGTACGTGCCGCAGTAGAACGGTTCGGCGTCCGGTGTCAGGAAGCAGGTCATGGGCCAGCCACCCTGTCCGGTCATGGCAACCGTTGCGTTCATGTAGACCGCATCGAGGTCGGGGCGCTCTTCGCGATCGACCTTGATGCAGACGAACTTCTCGTTCATCGAAGCAGCGGTCGCGTCGTCCTCGAACGACTCGTGCGCCATGACGTGACACCAGTGGCATGCCGAATATCCGATCGACAGCAGTATCGGCACGTCCCGCTCACGGGCCGCGGCCAACGCCTCCGCATCCCACTGGTGCCAGTGCACAGGGTTGTCCGCATGCTGGCGGAGGTACGGCGACGTCGCGGAACCGAGGCGATTCATCAGGTGCTGGTCATTCGGATCTGGACGCGGTCGCGCCGGGATCCGTTCCGTCGTCGGCAGCTTGATCGGGCTCGGGGTGGGCGGGCTCGAACGTTGCGGGCAGTCGCTTGATCTTGCGGTTCATCGAACGAATCAGCAGCACCGTACCGATCAGCAGCAGGATGAGGATGACAAGCCCGACCGGTGATGCCTTGCCGAACTCGGGTCCGGTCGGAGTGTTCGGCTCTGCCAGTAACAGGTCGTACGCGATCAAATTCACTTCGTCGTTTCCCTCGCGTCGCGAACACCGGCCATGGCGTCGTCGGTGATACCCGCGAACAGGTCTGTCTCCGGGATCGACGTCTTGACCCGCGTCTTTGCGAGTTCGTACTCCTCGGTCGGCCAAATTCGCCGCTGCAGTTCCAGCGGAATCGCGAAGAAGACGCCGTTCGGATCGATCTGCGTCGCGTGCGCCCGAAGCGCCTCGTCTCGGTTCGCGAAGTACTTTCCGCACTGGATCTGTGTGGTCACGCGAGCCATGATGTCGCCGTGCTCGGGCCGCCAGCGATCGATCCAATCCTGCAGCGGGAACGCCTCGCCACGCTGGTCGTATTCCTCCTTGAACAGTTCGAGCCGGCGCCGAATGAAACCGTGGGTGTAGTAGAGCTTCGACACCGTCCACGGCTCGCCTGCGTCGGGGAACCGATCGGCTTTGCCTGCGGCCTCGTATGCCGCCATCGACACCTGGTGGCAGCGAATGTGGTCGGGATGCGGGTAGCCGCCGTTTTCGTCGTAGGTGATCATCACGTGCGGGCGGAACTCGCGAACGACCTTCACCAGGGCTTCGGTCGACTCCTCCAGCGGTACGAGCGCGAAGGACCCTTCCGGCAGCGGTGGCAACGGATCGCCCTCGGGAAGGCCGGAGTCGATGAAGCCGAGCCAGGTCTGTTGTACGCCGAGCGCGCGAGCGGCCTGGGCCATCTCTTCGCGGCGGATCTCGTTCATCCGCTCCACGACGCCGGGAATGTCCATCGCCGGGTTGAGCACGTCGCCGCGCTCGCCGCCGGTCAGTGTCACGACAAGCACCTCGTGACCCTCGTCGGCATAGCGGGCCATCGTCGCGGCACCCTTGCTCGACTCGTCGTCCGGGTGGGCGTGCACTGCCATGAGCCGAAGTCCGCTCACTCCTCGATTCACCTCTCGCCTGATAGCTCGCTCGCGCCGGGCCGTCGCACGCTTGTGCATGCGTCGGGGACCGTCTCGAGCACGGCCGCGACCGCGGCACGCCTGATCTCTAACCTATAGTTCCACCCGATGGTCAAGTCTTCAGCCATACCCCCTCGCCCAGCCGACCGCTACGGCTCGTCTCGTCGTAGTCCGCGGTGGATCGCGCTTGCGCTCGGTGCCCTCGTCGTCCTGCTCGGCATCGGTGTGGCCTACCTCGGATACGAGCGTTTCGGACCGAAAGAGCTGGAGAGCGAGCAGGTTTCCTACAGCACCGTCGACGACCGATCGATGACGATCCGTTTCACCGTGACACGTCAGGACCCATCACGACCGGCGGTGTGCATCATCCGCGCTCGCTCGAAGGACGGCACGGAGACGGGTCGGCGCGAAGTGTTCGTCGGGCCGTCCGCCAGCGGAACCGTCGAGGTCAACTCCACGGTCGAGACGTCCCAGCGACCCGCGGTCGGCGACATCTACGGCTGCAGCTTCGACGTGCCGAGCTATCTGAAAGCAGACTGACCGAGAACGGATAGTGACCAGTCCGCGACCTCGGCTTTAACGGCGCTATCTGTGTCCGTGGTAACATTGGCCGATACACGGTTCCGGGGTTCGGAGCCGTGTTTGCTGCATTGACGGCACGGCGCATTGGTGGCACTGCGAATCGCCCCGGTTCCCGGGACAGGGCCTGTCGGGGGTTGACGAGGATTCCTAGAGTCACCTTCCGTTGTGGGTAAACGACGAACAGCTGCACCGAACACACCGGATCCCGAACGTGGGGACCACCAGAAGAGGAGTAATCGAGATGACCGAGACCCAGGTGACCTGGCTGACCCAGGAATCTCACGACCGGCTCAAGACCGAACTCGATCAGCTCATTGCGAATCGTCCGATCATTGCTGCCGAGATCAACGAGCGGCGCGAAGAGGGCGACCTCAAGGAGAACGGCGGCTACCACGCTGCACGCGAGGAGCAGGGTCAGCAGGAAGCGCGCATCCGTCAGCTGCAGGAGCTGCTCAACAACGCCAAGGTCGGCGAAGCACCCACGCAGTCCGGCGTCGCGTTGCCGGGTTCGGTCGTCAAGGTGTACTACGACGGTGACGAGTCCGACACCGAGACCTTCCTGATCGCGACGCGCGAAGAAGGCGTCCGCGAATCGAAGCTCGAGGTTTACTCCCCCAACTCACCGCTTGGCGGTGCGTTGATCGACGCCAAGGTCGGCGACACCCGGCAGTACAACCTGCCGAACGGTGGCTCGATGAAGGTCACCCTCGTCAGCGCGGAGCCGTACCACAGCTGATTTATCGAGTGCGGATGCGCGGCCAAGTCTTCGTGACTCGGCCGCGTTTTTCGTCACTGCCCGTCGAGGGGCAGACCTGGGGCAAAGGTCGCTTCGATGCCGTCCGTACTTGCCGTCATAGCCAACTCGGCAAGGCACGCACCGAGCCACCGATAGGTCCATTCCTGCGCGAGGGCTCGCGATTCACAGAACACGATCGGCACAGACGGAAAACGGGCTTGCGCTTCAGCCAGCGATTCCGGTGCCTGCGCGCCATTCGCGAACGGTAGCTTGAAAAGATCGCTGTACTTGTTTTCCACGACCACCGCCGCCCGCGGCAGCGCTGCAAGTTCCGCAAGCGCGTAGGTCATTTTGCCTTTGATCAGGCTGGACGCAAGATCATCGACACTCTTTCGTTCGACAGCAGCGACAACGGCGCCGTCAAGTTCGACAGCGTAATCACCTGCTGGCAGCGCCATTTTGACCGTCGTCGCCTGCTGGTGCGTGAATTTGTATGCATACTTCTCGCGGGTGTCGACGAGAATCTCGAGCACCTGCCCGTGCGCGCGGGCGGTCGGTATCGACACGGCAGGTCTGGATTGTTTGGCAGTCCGAGGCGATTGCCAAAAGATCATTTCTCGGCCGCGCGCCTGCGTGATGACGATTTGCGACCGGTTTTCCCTCGCTCGCGTCAACACAAGATCGATGGCAGGCCCACGTCGTGTGCAGGTCCGGACTTCCAGCCTCTCGACGATCTCGGCGTCTGCTGGCCATTCTGCTGCGCGGTGGCAGTAGATCTTCGTGGCGCGTGGCCATGGTTCGCGAGCTTTGAGCACGATTCCCCGTGGCCCGAGCGGCACTCGCACCAAGTACGGCAGTGACGAATCCGGATCGGGATTTCGCGCAATCAGCAGATCGTCAGGCACTTCCGTAGCTTACGAGCCGATTTCGCGCTCGGTCGATTGCAACCGCCGAGAATCGACCTGACGAAGGGCGGATGTAAGGTCGACTTCAATCATCGCGAACGCGGTATTTCCTCTGTGCTCCGCAGATCGCGCAGACGGCACTCGGCCCGTGTCGGGCAACAAAAGCTCAGGTGCAACATTGAGTGCGCGAGCCAGTTCGTAAACGGTGGACAGGTGCGGGTCCGCAGAAGAATCTCGCTCCCGGCTCGTATTGCGTTCCAGATTGGAAATCTGGTTGCGATGCATGCCACTCAACTCGGCCAGCTTCTCCTGAGAAATCTTGCGATGCGCCCGAATCCATTTGAGTCTCTCGGCGAAGGAGTAGCCGTAGGTCGCCCATTCGAGCGAACCTTCCTCCTTTCGCGGCATTGCTCAAACGTGTCCGATGCACAACGTATTGTCTGCCCAACATGTTGTGAGACGGGAGAAATGGCGTGTCACCTGATCGAGAATCATCCAGCGCAGTTCGAATCGCTGACCTGACCGACGGGGTTGTACTGCTTGGTGTACGCCCCGGCCCCGTCACCGTTCTCACCACAATCCCGCACGGTCCGGAGGCAGTGACGCTCGTCTTCCGGGATGCTGCTGGCACAACGGGTGACCAACTGCTCTACGCGACCGACTTGGCGCAGTTGACGATCGAGCCGCTCGGTAGCCGATGGCTTTTCGACGCCGACGGCGACGAGTTTCGTCTCGCCGCGGAGGCTCTGCGGATTCGAATGGCAGGCCTCCACGATCCCATGCTCGCGGTATCTTCCAGCGACGTCGAACCTCTTCCCCACCAGATCCGGGCGGTTTACGCAGAACTGTTGCCGCGCACGCCTTTACGATTCTTGTTGGCTGACGATCCCGGCGCGGGCAAAACGATCATGGCTGGGCTCTATGCAAAGGAGCTGATTCTGCGGGGCGACCTCACGCGGATGCTCATCATCGCGCCCGGTGGTTTGGTCGACCAGTGGCAAGAGGAACTCAGCGCAAAATTCGGAATCACAACGCAACTTCTGTCACGCGAGATGGCGGCATCGAACCGCGATGGCAATCCCTTCTCCGATCATCCGATGCTTGTGGCAAGGATGGATCAGCTCGCTCGCGACGACGAACTCCGTATGCATCTCTCGCACAGCGAGTGGGATTTGATCGTTGTGGACGAAGCACACCGCATGTCGGCGAGTTGGTGGGGCGGAGAGCTTCGAACGACCAAGCGTTACGAGCTCGGCAAGGAACTCGGCGACATCACTCGCCACCTGTTGCTGATGACGGCCACGCCTCATGCCGGTAGCGAGGAAAACTACCAAGCCTTTCTGGCCCTGCTAGATCCGGATCGATTCGAGGGCCGGTTCCGGGAAGGCGCACACACGACTGATACGACCGGCCTCATGCGACGAATGATCAAGGAGGAACTGCTGACTTTCGAGGGAAAACCGCTGTTTCCCGAACGTATCGCGGAGACCGTTCCTTACGAACTCTCAGGTGCCGAACGGGACCTTTATGAGTCGGTCACGCAGTACGTCCGTGTGGAAATGAACCGCGCGGACTCGTTGCCCGACAGTCCACGGACTCGCACGGTCGGGTTCGCGTTGACAGTTCTGCAGCGGCGACTCGCATCGAGCACCCACGCGATCCTTCGCTCGCTCGAACGCAGACGAGCAAGACTCGAATCGAAACGCCTCGAAATGCTGCATCCCGCAACAGCTTTGCAAGTTGCAGATGTGCCTTCGGAGCGGCAGTGGGCCAGACTCGACGATCCGGACGAGATCGACGCCGAAGAGGTGGAACAACTCGAGGAAGACGTTGTCGACGCCGCGACTGCAGCTAGGACCGCGGCCGAACTCGAAGTGGAAATCCGAATACTCTCGGACCTGGTGACGCTCGCCACTCGAGTCCGCGACGCCGGCGAAGATCGTAAATGGGCAGAATTGCGGTCGCTCCTTCTCGACAAACGACTCTTGGTCGACGACAACGGCGATCCACGCAAACTGATCGTGTTCACGGAGCATCGAGACACGCTCAACTACTTACATGAGCAAATCTGTAATGTGCTGGGACGCAACGATGCAGTGCTCACGATCCACGGCGGCACGCGCCGAGAAGACCGACGTAGGGCTCGCGAAGAGTTCACCCATAATCCTGATCGACGCGTCTTGCTCGCAACCGACGCGGCGGGCGAGGGACTGAACCTTCAAGCCGCGCATTTGATGATCAACTACGACTTGCCCTGGAATCCCAACCGACTCGAACAACGCTTCGGCCGAATTCATCGCATCGGCCAGCAGAAAACGTGTCGGCTGTGGAATCTCGTGGCGAACAACACTCGCGAGGGGCAGGTCTTCACACGACTTCTCGAGAAAATGGAGCAGCAGCGCCGCGCCTACGGCGGGCGATTGTTCGATGTACTCGGTGATGCTTTCGGCGACAGACCGCTCCGCGACCTGCTGATCGAGGCGATCCGATACGGCGACGATCCTGCCAAGCGGGCAGAACTGGATCGAGTCGTCGACGCTGAGGTTGCAGCCGGTTTGACGGAACTTCTTGCTGAGCGTGCGCTTTCGCAGGAGGCGCTGTCTCCGCACGAGCTCGAACGATTGCGGAAGCAGATGGACGAGGCGAGAGCAAGGCGCCTGCAACCGCACTACGTCGAGTTGTTCTTCAAGGAGGCATTTTCTCGATTGGGCGGCCGCATGTCGGCTCGCGAACAGGACCGATTTGAGATCAACAACGTCCCAGCGGCTTTACGTACAAGGCAAACTCTCGGCGCTTGGCGACCGCTGGCAACGCGATACGACCGAGTCACGTTCGAACCAACTCGAATCGAAGGTCGACAACGCGCGGATTTGCTGGCACCCGGCCACCCGCTGATGGATGTGGTCCTCGACCTCACTATCGAGCAGCATCGCTCCGCGCTGGAGCGCGGGTCGGTTCTGGTGGACCGCTCTGATTCGAGCGGCGAGCCGAGGCTTGTGGTCGCGCTGGTTACAGAGATCATCGATGGCACCGGCAACGTCGTCAGCAAACGCTTCTCGTTTGTGACTCTGACCCCGGATGGCAAGGCTGCGGCGTCGGGACCCGCGCCGTACCTCGACGCCGAACCGTTGGTCGGCCACACCGCGATTGTCGAGACTGCGCTTGCTGCTCCGTGGCTCGCCGCAGGGGTCGAACAATTGGCCACATCGTGGGCCATCACGCAGGATCAGCCGCAGCACCTGAGCGAGGTCCGGGATCGGATACTCCCCTTGATCGACAAAACACGATCGGCGGTTCGAAGTCGGCTTACCCAGCAGGCGAACTACCTGGAAAGCGAAGCCGCGCGGCTCCGCGACGAGCAAGGTACCGGTCGACGTGGCCGCCCGGCGAGAGCTCGCGTCTCTCCCGAACGCCTAATCGCCCGTGCAGGGAACTCGAAGCGCGACTCGAGATTCGGCTACCTCGCCTCGACGCGGAGGCTCAACTGGCTGCGCGTCCCCCGCGCGTAATAGGGGCGGCGTTGATTCTCCCGGCTGGCCTATTCGAGCCGTCGGTCGGTGTGCCGACGCACGCGAAGGAGACCGAGGTCGTCGAAAGGCGAGCTGTCGACGCGATCCTTGCCGCCGAACGCACACTTGGCCGCGCGCCCGAGGAAATGCCGCACAACAACAAGGGATTCGATATTCGGTCGTCGGATGCCGAGGGCCGAACAATTTTCATCGAGGTCAAGGGACGCATCGCGGGCGCCGATGACTTCTTCGTCACCTACAACGAGGTGCTGTTCGGCAAGAACGCCGCCGGTAACCATCGGCTTGCCCTCGTCTCGGTGCATCCGGACGGTGCCGAATATGACACTTTCCGCTACGTATTGAATGCCTTCCGTGACATCGAACTCGGCAGCTTCGCGGCAACTGGAGTTCGTGCGGACTGGCACAAAACCTGGTCGACCGGCGCGGGGGCGGTATAAGCCCGAACCTTCGACGCTGCGGATCCGTTTGTGGCGCGTGCCGTGGCAAATCCGGACTACCACTCCCCATAGACCGAATTGTGCACTTAACTCGGAATAACGATAGAGTTATTCCGAGTTGGGAGGTACCGATGACAGAAGAAGCCGCACTCGGGGACAACGCCGACTGGCCCGCCCACACCCGAGAGCTGCGGCCATGGCGCTCGCGGGGCGGCGGAGCGCGCGAGGATCGCACTCTTGCACAGGTTGAAGTCTCGATGCCGCCGAAGATCGCCACACTGACTGCGAGACTGTCCGGCCCACTTGCGGCGCGAATGGAAGACGCGCTGCGTGAGGTTGCCATGCTCGACGCCGAGCACGGAACGCAACTCGATGCTCTCGGTGCGCTTTTGATCCGGACAGAGTCGGTGGCGTCCTCGAAGATCGAGCAAATCGATGCGTCGATTGACGATTACGCACGTGCAATGCACGGCGTGAAGGCGAACCCCGCGGCCATCTCGATGGTCGCGGCAACCGAGGCGTTGCGAACCATCGTGACGTCGGTCCAACCCGGCGACACGATCCGCCTGTCGTCGATTATGGACGCGCACGAACGTCTTATGGCGAACGACGACGCGCTCGCTGATCGGCAATACGCCGGCCGCATCCGCGATATGCAGAACTGGATCGGCGGCAGCGACCACTCCCCACGAAACGCGATGTATGTGCCGCCGCCACCAGACACGGTCGACGAATACCTCTCCGACCTCCTCTCGTATATGAACCGCGACGACGTCCCCGTCCTCACTCAGTCCGCAATTGCGCACGCGCAGTTCGAATCCATCCACCCGTTCACCGACGGCAACGGCCGTATCGGACGCGTTCTCATCAACACGATTCTCCGCAGACGAGGTGCCACGACACGCGTCGTCGTGCCGTTGGCGTCAGCCCTCGTCGCCCACCGGGACCGCTACTTCGATCTGCTCGACGACTATCGGGACGGATCGGTGACACCACTACAGGAATCATTCGTCGCCGCGACCCGAATCGCGGCAATGGAATCACGAACGACTGCCCGCAGACTCGTCGAAATACCCAGCGAATGGCGGCGGCAAGTAGGCAAAATTCGATCCGGGAGCGCGACAGCGATGCTGCTCGATATCTTGCCTACCCGTCCAGTGCTGTCCGGAGAGGAGGCTTGCGACGCCGTTTCCGCGTCGGAAAGCAGCGTCTACAGTGCGATCGAACGCCTGCACGTTGCGGGCGTCCTCAAACCGCTGACGGCCCGCAAACGCAACCAAGTGTGGAGCGCTGCTGCGATTCTCGACGAACTCGACGACTTAGGTAAACGCATCGCTGCTGCGGCGCGTTGACGTCACACCACCTGCTCCGGATCGGCGGGCGATAGCCGCTCAAAATCGTCAGCCGTGCCGATCCTGGCGTAATCACTGACGTAGTGTGCACAACACGTTGTGAAATTCAGCACGCGCCTGTCGAACACCGAGAACGGATTTTCAACTCCATGCCAACTCCTGCACAACATGTTGTACCTCGCCGGAAGTTGATCGAGGTCGCACTGCCGCTGGAGAAGATCAACGCGGAGTCCGCCCGGGAGAAGTCCATTCGGCACGGACACCCATCAACGCTGCATCTGTGGTGGGCCCGACGACCCCTTGCCGCCGCTCGCGCGGTGTTGTTCTCACAACTAGTTGACGACCCATCTTCGTTTCCCGACAGGTTTCCGACAGACGAGGCAGTGGTCGCAGAACGAAAGAGGCTGCACAATCTCATCGAACGGCTCGTAGTCTGGGAAAACTCGAACGACCACCAGTTGCTCCGCGAAGCGCACGACGAGATTTTGAAGTCCACAGACGGCAATCCGCCGCCGATCCTCGATCCATTTGCGGGCGGCGGATCGATTCCGCTCGAAGCGCAGCGGCTGGGGCTGGAAGCACACGCATCAGATCTGAATCCTGTTGCGGTACTCATCAATAAGGCACTGATCGAGATCCCGCCGAAGTTCGCGGGTCGTCCACCAGTCTTCCCGGGGGCCGCAGAGTCGCAGATCAACAGTTGGCCACGCGCAACCGGCCTCGCGGAGGATGTGCGCCGTTACGGACAGTGGATGCGTGACGAAGCCGAGAAGCGCATCGGGCATCTGTATCCAAAAGCGAAGCTGCCGGACGGATCCGAAGCGACCGTCATTGCGTGGATATGGGCACGAACCGTGACGTGTCCAAACCCTGCCTGTGGGATCGCGATGCCGCTTGTGCGGTCGTGGTGGCTCGGGAAGAAGCCGGGCAAAGAGGCGTACGTGATTCCAAAGGTCGTTGACGGACGGGTCGAGTTCACGATCGGACATGGGCTGGCGGGAGCGCCAGCAGTGGAGAACGACGGAACGGTCGGACGAAACGGGGCGGTCTGCATCGGCTGCGGGTCGGCGGTGGAGTTGAAGTACATCCGTCTGGAAGGTCAAGCGGGTCGTATCGGCGCACGGTTGATGGCGATCGTGGCGGAAGGCAAACGAGGTCGCCACTATCTAGATCCGGACGCCGCACATGAGCACGCGGCCAAAATCGGGCGACCACACAATGCGCCGGACGGTGAGATCCCGCCGCAGGCACCGAGTTTCCGAGTCCAAGCGTACGGGTTTCAACGTTATACAGACCTCTTCACCCCGCGCCAGCTCACCGCACTCACGACCTTCAGCGATCTCGTGGCCGAGGCCCGGAAGAAGGCGCTGGCGGACGCCCGTGAAGCAGGATTGCCGGAAGGCGAGCGCCTCGAAGCGTGCGGTAACGGCGCCGCGGCCTACGCGGATGCGGTAGCGACATACCTTGGTTTTGCCATCAGCCGAATGACAAACAAAGCATCAACAGTTTGCTCTTGGGATTCCAGCCCGAAGATGGAGGCAGTTCGAAGCGTCTTTGCCCGACAAGCGCTTCCCATGAGCTGGGATTTCGCAGAATCAAGCCCGTGGGGCGGATCTGGCGGGGACTATGTCGAGGACCTCTTGTGGGTTGGCCGGGTTCTTGATCGCACCATAGCCATCGGGGCTGCGAAAAGTGAGCAGCGCGATGCCGTGGCCGCAGTCGGCGTCGGCTACCTCATTTCCACCGACCCTCCGTACTACGACAACATCGGCTACTCGGACCTTTCCGATTTTTTCTACGTCTGGCTGCGGCGCTCACTACAACCGATTCACCCCGATCTGCTGAGCACAATGCTTGTTCCGAAGTCCGAAGAGCTCGTCGCAAACCCCTATCGGCACGGCGGCAAGGACGGCGCCCACAAGTTCTTCGAGGATGGGTTCCGGGAAGTCTTTCGCCGCGCGAGGGAATCAGCTATCCCCGACTCCCCGATCACGGTCTACTACGCGTTCAAACAGCAAGACAGCAGCGCGGATGGTGCCGCCTCGACTGGATGGGAAACGCTGTTAGAAGGCATGATCCGATCTGGCTGGGCAATCACCGCAACCTGGCCGATGCGTAGTGAGCTCAGTAATCGCATGCTTTCGCAGGGCACCAACGCGCTCGCGTCGTCGATCGTCCTTGCCCTCCGTCCCCGGCCTGACGACGCCGCTACGACCGACCGCCGTGGGTTTATCAACGCCTTGAAAGATGAACTCCCCCAAGCACTCCGAGAGCTGCAGCAAGGCGCTATCGCACCTGTCGACCTGCCGCAAGCGGCAATCGGCCCCGGCATGGCTGTGTTCTCCCGCTATTCGGGCGTCCTCGCTGACGACGGAACCAAAATGACCGTGCGTGCCGCTCTAGCACGGATCAACGAGATTCTCGACGAAGTCCTGTCCGAACAAGAAGGCGACTTCGACGTCGACACACGCTTCGCGATCGCGTGGTTCCGCCAGCACGGCTTCGATTCCGGAAAGTTTGGCGACGCAGACAACCTGGCGCGCGCTCGCAATGCTTCGCTCGACCACCTAGAACGATCCGGCATCCTTACCAAACCTGCAGGCAATGTGACGTTGCTGTCACCCGAAGCAATCGGCGCGAAGTACGCCGACAACGACTACGACCCAGCAACCGACAATCTGATCAGCACATGGGAAGTCGTTATACACCTCACCCGGGTACTCACATCTAAAGGCGTTCCTGCTGCAGCACAGCTGCTTTCACGTGTTCCAGCGTCGATCGACCGCGACCTTTGTAAGGAACTCGCGTTCCTGATGTTCGCCATCGCAGAAGACACCAAACGCACCAAAATCGCCGTCGATTTCAACGCTCTGGGAACTGCTTGGAACGACATAGTCGCAGAATCACGCACCGCAACAACGCAACTCACGCTCGATACGTAGGGGGAATCGACATGGCTGTGAGCAACCGCGACCGCATCGGCAAGGCAGTCGAGATGATGGGGCCAGCGCTCGACCAATTCTTGACCCGTGTGTTCGCGAAAGACATTCCAGCAGGCAAGGACTGGACCCTGTTTCTCGCGGCCAAAGACTCCGGTCGGGGGGCGAGCGGCAGGACCTTCAGCCGAACGGACCCGCAGAACGGTCTGAGGATGCTCACCGAGAACATCCCGAACTCGGTCCGCAAGGGCTGGTTCCCCTTCAACGACCACTTGTCGCGCACAGAGCAAAGCTGGGCCACCGAGGTGCGCGACGATCGAAACAAGTGGGCGCACAACGGTTCGTTCAACGCTGATGATGCGTACCGATCACTCGACACCATCGAACGCCTATTGCGCGCGATAGGTGCACCCGCGCAGGCCGACGAAGTGAAACGGTCACGCGTCGACCTGATGCGGTTGAGCTCGGACAAGGAAGATCGGAAAGTTACCCAGGCCTCCGGGACTGCAGAGGTCGGTTCCGCCGGGCTCAAGCCCTGGCGCGAAGTACTGCGTCCGCACGACGATGTAGCCAGTGGCAATTTCCACGCTGCGGAGTTCGCCGCCGATCTGTCGATGGTTGCCCGCGGCGAAGGCGACAGCGAATACACAGATCCTGTCGAATTCTTTCAGCGGACCTTCCTCACCGCCGGACTGAGGGACCTCATCGTCCGCGCGGTCCGTCGACTGTCCGGCGACACCAATGCCGCGCCCGTCATCAACTTGCAGACCAACTTCGGTGGCGGCAAGACGCACTCGATGCTCGCCCTGTGGCATCTGGCCTCCGGACGCCCGCTAGCCGACTACCCCCAAGATGTGCAAGATCTGCTTGTCGAGCATGTCTTGAATTCGAACGCGAAACGTGTTGCGCTGGTTGGCAATCAACTCCAGGCCGGACAGCCGAACGTCATGCCGGACGGCACCGTCATCAACACCATCTGGGGCGTTCTCGCATGGCAGTTGGGCGGCAAAGCCGGGTTCGAACTGATCGCTGAATCCGACCACAATCGGACGAATCCGGGCGACGGACTGCGCAGGCTCTTCGAAAAGTTCGGCCCAGCAGTGATTCTTATCGACGAGTGGGTGGCGTACGCGAGGCAGCTCGTCGGTCGCGATGATCTGCCCGGAGGAACATTCGATACACAGTTCAGCTTCGCTCAGGCACTCACCGAGTGCGCAAAAGCGGTTCCGGGGATGCTGGTCGTGATCTCGATCCCGGCGTCACAGGAATTGAAGGACGGCGAGTACGTCAGCAGCGAAGAAGAAGTTGGCGGCGAGAATGGACGCGAGGCCTTGCGTCAGCTTCAGAAGTATGTCGGTCGCGTAGCCGACCAATGGCGCGCAGCGAACGCCGAAGAGAGCTTCGAAATTGTTCGGCGCCGATTGTTTGCGACACCTGACGGCCAAGCCATCGCCCAGATCAACGCCACCACAAAGGCTCTCATCAAGTTCTACAGCGACCACAGCTCTGAGTTCCCTCGCGAAGTAACCCATCCTGACTACGCGAAACGCTTGCAACGGTCCTACCCGGTGCATCCCGAACTCTTCGATCGGCTCTACCAGGACTGGTCGACGCTGGACAAATTCCAACGAACCCGCGGCGTGCTGCGACTCATGAATACCATTGTCGGGCAACTGTGGCGCGACAGCGATACTGCGCCGCTCATCATGCCCGGGTCAGTGCCCCTACGCGCCGACAGCGTTGTCACCGAGCTCACCCAGTACCTCGGCGACGAATGGAAGGCGCTCATCGACACCGACGTCGATGGACCGAATTCCGCGCCAGCTCAGGTCGATCATGCAAACACGGCGATCTTGGGAAGTCGGTTCGTCACGCAGCGCCTAGCTAGAACAGTGTTCATCGGCGCCACACCAACTTTGAAGTCAGCCCACAAGGGCATCGACAAGCAGCGAATCTTTCTCGGCACCGCGCTTCCCGGTGATATTCCCGGTAACTTCCACTCGGCGCTCAATCACCTGAGCAATACGGCGACCTACTTCTACAATTCGGATTCTCAATACTGGTACGACACTCAGGCGAACACAACCCGCACTGCCAAAGATTTTGCCGAGCAGTTACACCAAGAGAAGGTGTACGCCGAAGTCGCGCAACGCCTAGAGGCGCACCGCCGACCGTCGCAACAGGGCTTCGCGGGTGTGCATGTGGCTCCTGGCAGTTCGGCCGATGTTCCGGACACCCAAGACGTACGCCTCGTCGTAGTGCCGCCCTCACACGTGTACGACCGAAAGGCGAAGTCCGACTCATCGGCCGTCAAATGGGCCCGCGACATGACTGAGCACCGCAGCAATTCGGCCCGTACCCATCGAAATATGATCGCCTTTCTCGCCGCTGACAGCACACGATGGGCGGAGCTGAACGCGGCAGTCCGGGACTTTCTGGCATGGTCGCATGTTCGCGACAACGCGGTGAATCTCGGACTGACCCTCCAGCAACAGCAGCAAGCCACCGACCGGGTAAAGGTCCACGACCGGACCGTTCGTGACCGCTTGTTCGACACATATCAGTGGGTGTTGGCTCCGACTCAGCGGGATGCAACGAAGCCACTCGAGATCGAGGCGTTCAAGTCGGACGGGGCGACCGAACATCTCGAAGACCGTGCCGC
Organism: Antrihabitans spumae; assembly: GCF_043944905.1. Taxonomy (NCBI): domain Bacteria; kingdom Bacillati; phylum Actinomycetota; class Actinomycetes; order Mycobacteriales; family Nocardiaceae; genus Antrihabitans; species Antrihabitans spumae. The sequence continues at coordinate 37,762 of NZ_JBIMSN010000084.1, read as the reverse complement.
CACGAAGTTGCGCAACGAAAGCCTGCTCGTCCTGCAACGTACCGCGGCACTCATCCGCCACGACCTGGATGGCCCGCTGCGCAACGCCTGGGACCGTGACGGACACATCAGCTTTGGGCAGTTGTTGGCTTATTACACGACGTATCCCTTCCTGGCGCGGCTGCGTGACCGCTCCGTACTCGAGGATGGCGTGCTGTCGGTGTACGACGAATTGATTTGGCAACAAACCGGATTCGCGTTCGCCGACAGCTGGGACGGCGAACAGTACATCGGCCTCGTCTTGCCGACGGACACTGTCACGCCGCCGGCCGCCACAGACTCGCTACTCCTCGTCCAGCCGACCCTCGCGGAGGTCCAGCGCGAAGCGGAGATCGCAGAGTTCACCCAGCACACAACGTCGGTAGGCGGTCCCGAAAACGATGGATCGACTACGGACGTTGGTGCAGAGTCAACTCCCGAGCAAGGTCGCGCCCGTGGCACCAGCCAAGAACCTCCCGCTCGTCCTGCCCCCGCTGCCAAAACCAGATTCTTTGGATCCGCGGTATTAAATCCTGACTTCTATGCGCGGGACTTCAGTCGGCTCACCAACGAGGTGATTCAACATCTCGCAGCGGCTGAAGGAGTCGAGTTGGAGGTGCGGGTGGAGATCACCGCGACGACGCCGAAAGGCTTCGATGACGCCAAGGTTCGCACTGTGAGCGAGAACGCGACCGTACTGAAGTTCGAGCAATCAGGCTTCGAGGCCGGCTGACCCCCGTGTGTCACTCCTGCTTCACCACCGCGTAGCCGGCATCACCGAGTGCGGTCAGCACACTCGCCCGATGCTCAGGACCACGCGTTTCCATCGTGAGTGCGACCTCGACCTCGTCGAGTGCCAACTTGCCTGCGGTCCGGGAATGTACGACGTCCAAAACGCTTGCGCCACTTGCACTGACGACGTTGAGCAACGTACTGAGTCCGCCGGGGCGGTCGGCGATGGTGACTCGAACGGCAAGGAAACGTCCTGCCGCGCGCAGACCGTGTGCGACGACGTGGGTGAGCATCAGCGGATCGACGTTGCCGCCGGACAGGACGACGCAGACGCGACCCTCCAACTGCAGTTCTTCGGCCGGGTAGGTCATGAGCGCCGCGACACCTGCTGCTCCGGCGGGTTCGACGATCAGCTTGGCCCGTTCCATACACAGCAGCAGAGCCCGCGAGAGGGCGTCCTCGGACACCGTCAGCATCGACCCGACCAGCTTGGACACGTGTGCGAACGGCACCTCGCCCGGCAGACCGACGGCAATACCGTCGGCCATCGTGGACATCGATTCGGCACGGATCGGTTTACCCGCCGCCAGTGAGGCGGGCCACGCCGCGGCATCGGCAGCTTGAACGCCGATGATCCGGATTTTCTTACCGAGCAGGTCCATCGCCGCCGCGATCCCAGCGACGAGACCGCCACCGCCGGTCGGTACCACGATCGTCCCGACATCGGGCATCTGCTCGAGGATCTCCAATGCCACGGTCGCTTGACCGGCCACGATGTCGATGTGGTCGAACGGGTGGATCAGGATCGCGCCGGTCTGCTCGGCGAATTCCCGCGCACCGACGAGTGCGTCGTCGATGGTCGCACCGCGCTGCAGGACCTCGGCTCCGTAGGCGCGAGTCGCGACCAGTTTCGGCAGCGGCGCGTTGGTCGGCATAAAGACGGTCGACGTGATGCCGAGTTCGGTCGCCGACCACGCGACGCCTTGCGCGTGGTTACCGGCGCTTGCGGCAACGATGCCCCTCGCCCGCTCCTCCGCTGTCAGGTTCGCGATCCGATAGTAGGCACCGCGCGGCTTGAAAGATCCTGTGCGCTGCAGGTTCTCGCACTTGAGCCACACGTCGTGACCCGTCGTTTCGGACAGCACACGTGATGCGACGATCGGCGTTCGGCGGATGACGGGTGCGAGAACGCTTGCGGCGGCGTTGATCTGGTCCAGGGTCAACATTGCATCAGCCGAGTGCTTGCTCGATGTCGCCGAGCAGGTCCGCGGAATCCTCGATGCCGACCGATAGCCGAACGAGGTTCACCGGCACTTCCAAGGCGGAGCCTTCGGTCGATGCGTGCGTCATTGCCGCGGGATGCTCGATCAGGGATTCGACGCCACCGAGCGACTCGGCGAGGATGAACACCTCTGTCTTGGAGCACAATTCGTGTGCTCCCTCCTTACCGCCCTTGACCAGCACCGAGATCATGCCGCCGAATCTCTTCATCTGCTCGGCGGCAACAGCGTGACTCGGGTGGTCCGCAAGACCCGGATAGATCACCTTCTCGATCTTCGGATGCGCGACGAGCAGTTCGACGAGTTTCTCGGCATTGTCGCTGTGGCGATCCATCCGCAGTGCGAGTGTCTTGATGCCGCGCAGCGTGAGGTAGCTGTCGAACGGCCCTGGCACCGCGCCCGCCCCGTTCTGCAGGAAGGCGAATGCGGTGTCGAGTTCTTCGTCGTCGGTGATCAAGGCACCGCCGACGACGTCGGAATGTCCGCCGATGTACTTGGTCGTCGAATGCAGGACGACGTCGGCGCCGAGCAACAGCGGCTGCTGCAGGTACGGCGAGGCAAACGTATTGTCCACCACCAACTTTGCACCACCGGCGTGGGTGACCTCGGCGAGGGCCTCGATATCGCCGATGTTGAGCAGCGGATTGGTCGGCGTCTCGATCCAGACCAGCTTGGTGTTCGGCTGAATGGCGGCGCGCACCGCGTCGACGTCGGACACGGGAGCAACCGTGTACTCGATCCCCCACTGGCTGAAGACCTTGTCGATCAGCCGGAACGTGCCGCCGTACGCGTCGTTCGGAATGACGAGGTGATCACCTGGCCGCAGTGCCGCGCGAAGCAGGCAGTCGGTCGCAGCCATACCCGACGCGAACGCCCGGCCGAACGTTCCCGATTCGATGGCTGCAAGATTCGCCTCGAGCGCAGTTCGGGTCGGGTTGCCGGTGCGGGCGTACTCGAACCCGCCGCGTAATCCGCCGACACCGTCCTGCGCGAAGGTCGAACTGGCGTAGATGGGGACGTTGACAGCACCGGTCAGTGGATCGGGGTCGTAGCCTGCGTGCACTGCCCTCGTGGTGAACCCCTGCCAGGACGTCGTGTCGACCTTGCTGCGCTGCTCGCTCATACCGTCGAGCGTAATGCCGCGGGTACGGACCGCCGCGATTCGGACTCACTTATCGCCGCCGATCCTTCACAATCATCGGATGCGCTGCAGAACCTCTATCGCGACCACCGCGTTGCTTGTCCTGACCATTGCCGGCTGTGCTTCCGATACCTCCGACGACCCGACCGCCGACCGGACCGGATCCGGCTCCGGTGCCGACTGCCGGATCGACGGCGCGGTGCCGATCGGTGCAGCTCTCAGCCTCACCGGCCCCGCAGGAAGCTACGGCGACCCGCAGCGCAAAGGTCTCGAACTCGCACTCGGCGAGCTCAACTCGAAGGGTGGCATCACCTACGACCTTCGCGTCGAGGACGACGCAACCGATCCCAAACAAGGCATCACGGTATTCGAGAAGTTCGCAACGACCGATGCCGTGAGCGTCATCCTCGGGCCGACCCTGTCGACTGGGGCAAAGGTTGCCGACCCGGTCGCGCAGGAGAACAAGGTCCCCGTCCTCGGAATTTCGAACACGGCCGCTGGCATCACCGAAATCGGCGACTACGTCTTCCGCGATTCACTGACCGAAGACGTCGTCATCCCCCAGACCATCGAGAAGGCGAAATCCGCGCTCGGCCTGAAGAAGGTCGTCGTGCTGTACGGCAACGACGACGCGTTCACCCAGTCCGGCTACGAAGCATTCAAGGGTGCCTTGGACGAGCAGGGCGTCGAGATCGCGAAGACGTTGACCTTCTCCAAGGCAGATACCGACTTCCGTGCGCTGCTCACCGACGCGAAAGCAGCCAATGCGGACGCACTTGTGGTGTCGGGCCTGATCGACGCCGCAATTCCACTGGTGACGCAGGCTCGTGAACTCGGCATCGACAAGCCGATCATCGGTGGCAACGGCTTCAACAATCCGAAGCTGATGAAGGATGCAGGCGCTGCAGCGGAGGGCATCATCGTCGGTGCTGCCTGGAACTCCGCATCCAAGGCTTCGAAGAACGCAGCGTTCCTCGAGGCGTACCAGGCGAAGTTCGGCGTCGCACCCGACCAGTTCGCCGCGCAGGCCTACACCGGATTCGTTCTCGTCGACGCCGCGGTCCGCGAGGGCTGCTCCGCATCGCGCGAAGCGATCAAGGACAACCTCGGGAAGCTGAAGGACGTCGACACCGTGCTCGGCACCTTCTCCTTCGACGACAACCGCGACGCTGTGCATCCCGCAGTGGTGCAGATCGTGAAGGACGGCAAGTTCGCGGTCCTCGAATGACCGGTAGCGCAGTGACCGCGAACGACGCGGACTGACGGCTCGCCACCGTGCAGCAGATCCTCAACGGCGTCTTCTCGGGTTCGATCTATGCGCTGTTCGCGATCGGGTTCACACTGGTCTTCGGTGTGCTCGATCGGCTGAACCTGGCACATTCGGCTGTGTTCACAGCGTCGGCGTTCGTCGGCATCGAACTCGTCGTTCGCGGGGACCTGCCCATCTGGCTCGCGATACCCGCAGTCGCAGTGTTCGGCGCGATCCTCGGGATTGTCATCGAGCGCGTTGCATTCCGCCCGCTCGCCGATCGCAACGATGCACATTTCGCTGGACTGATCTCGTCGATTGCAGTGGGTGGCATGTTCATCGCACTGCTGCAGGCTCGCTACGGACCCGACACGCAGCGCTTCCCACCGGACACCTTTCCAGCCACCGCATTCGAATTCGCCGGCGCCCGAATCACATTGCTGCAGATCGTGATACTCGGCGTCGCGTTCGGGCTCATGTTCGCCCTCGCCTACCTCGTGAACAGCACATCGCTGGGTAGGGCGATGCGGGCTGTCGCCGAGAGTCCGCGGGCGGCAAGAGTTCTCGGCATCAACGTCGACCGCGTGACGTCGACGACCTTCGCGTTGTCGTCAGCGCTCGGTGCGGTCGCCGGTGTGCTGCTCGCGTTGAACGTCAACACCGCTCGAATGGACATGGGCTTCGCTATCGAGTTGAAAGGACTTGCCGTCATCATCGTCGGCGGTATGGGATCGCTCCGCGGCGCCATGATCGGCGGACTGCTCCTCGGACTGACGGAAGTCTTTGCGGTGCAGTACATCGGGTCGTCGTGGCGCGACGTCATCGCCTTCGGCCTGCTGTTCGCGATCTTGCTCGTCCGTCCGCAGGGCATGTTCGGCGTGCGTCGATTGCGGGAGGTCTGATGTTCGCGGCGCCGCTGTTCACCAACTACACCGCGACGGTCACGCTGATTGCTCTGACGGCGATCTTCGCCTACTCCTACTACGCCGTACTGATCGTGGGACAGCTGAGTCTCGGGCAAGCCGGACTTGCCTCCCTCGGCGGCTTCAGCGCGACCCTCGTCGTACCGGACGAGCCGATCGCAGGTCTGTCGCCGCTCGTCGTCGGCGTTCCGGTCGGTATGGCTGTCGGTGCGATCGCGGCCTTTATCCTCGGTCTGCCCGTGATGCGGCTGCGTGGGGTGTTCCTCGCGATCGCGACCCTCGGCTTCGGCGAGGTCGTTCGGATCGTGCTGATCAACATGTCGTGGACCGGTGGCGCGCAAGGTATTCGGGTGCCGAAGTTGGTGACACCGAGCATCGCCTGGATCGCCGTGGCGGTCGTCGCATACTGGTTCTGGCGGCTCGGTCCGTCGCGTCTCGGCAGCGCGTTCGCTGCGATCCGCGAGGACGAACTCGCCGCGCGCGCAATGGGTATCGATGTCAGCAGGCACCGGATGATCGCCTTCGTCACCTCCGGCGCCGTTGTCGGGCTGTACGGCGTTCTCGTGTCCTACTTCTCCCGGCTGATCACCCCCGACGACTTCGGATTCGCCACTGCCGTGGACGGTTTGGTCACCGCCGTGGTCGGTGGCTCGCTGCTGTTCGTCGGTCCACTGCTCGGTAGCGCCTTCTTCACGCTGCTGCCGGAGATCCAGCGGGCGGCCGGCATCGAGGCAGGGTGGATTCGCCCGTTCATCTCGAGCATGCTGCTGCTTGTCGTGATCCTGTTCCTGCCCGGTGGCCTGTCGAGTCTTGTTCCACGCCTGTACAAACCGAAGGTTGCACGCGACGCCGCGCCACCCGAACTCGAGCCGCTACCCGAGCCCGGCACGCCGATACTGCAACTCTCCGGACTCGGCAAGGACTACGGCGGCGTCCACGCCGTACGCGACATCGACCTCGAGATCCGCAGCGGCGACGTGCTCGGGTTGATCGGACCGAACGGCGCAGGCAAGACCACGCTGGTCAACATGATCAGTGGACTCGTGGAGCCGACGAGCGGGTCGGGCACGGTCCTCGGCTGCACGTTGGGTAACCCCGCGACGGCGCACAGATTCGCGGTCGCCGGTGTTGCCCGAACCTTCCAGCAGGCCAAGCTGTTCGAGCGTTTGACCGTGCTCGAGAACGTCGTCGTCGGCACCCATGTCGTCAGCAAGCCGACCTTCCTGCGCCGTCTGCTCTGGCTACCGTCCGCGCGTCGTGACGAACGCCGCGCGCTCGCGCAGGCGAGCGCGCAGTTGGGCCGCGTCGGGTTGGTCGACAAAGCCGGCGTCCGAGCCAAACAGTTGTCGTTCGGCGACCGGCGGCGGCTGGAGATCGCGCGGGCACTCGCCGCACATCCGACCCTGCTGATCCTCGACGAACCGGCCGCAGGTATGAACCACGTAGAGGCCGTCGAACTGTCGGACCTGATCGGTTCCCTTGCCGCGGACGGCATCACGATCCTGTTGATCGAACACAACGTCGGCATGGTGTTGCGGACGTGCAGCCGCATCGTCGTACTCGACTTCGGCGCGGTCATCGCGCACGGCACACCTGCCGAAATCTCTGCCGATCCCGCCGTGATCGAGGCCTACCTCGGCTCGGAAGGCAGTACAACATGACCGAACCCGCCCTGTCCGTCGAGGCGATCAGCTTGTCCTACGGCCGAATTCGCGCCGTCGAGAACGTCACGTTCGGAGTACCGGCCGGCGGTCTCGTCACCCTGGTCGGAGCCAACGGGGCAGGCAAGACGTCGGTGCTCAGTGGGGTGTCGGGGCTGGTGAAACTGCGGTCGGGCAGAGTTCGATTCGAAGGCACAGACGTCACCAAATGGTCGGCACACAAACTGGTGAAGGCGGGGCTGGTCAGCGTCCCCGAAGGTCGCGAAATCCTCGCGGCGATGACGGTGCACGAGAACTTGCTTCTCGGCGGCTGGCACAGACGGCGCAGCGCGGCAACGACGATCGACGAGATGTACCAACGCTTTCCGGTGCTCGCTCAGCGGCGCGACCTCTCCGCGGGAGCTTTGTCCGGCGGCGAGCAGCAGATGCTTGCCATCGCTCGCGCACTCGTCGCGAAGCCGACTGTGCTGCTGATGGACGAACCTTCCATGGGGCTCGCGCCTCTCGTCGTCGACGAGATCTTTCGCGTCATCGCCGAAATTCGTTCCAGTGGAACAACAGTCGTGCTGGTCGAACAGAACGCGCGCCGCGCGCTTCGCGTCGCCGACTACGGCTACGTGATGGAAACGGGCTCGATCACCCAGGAGGGTCCGGCGGCGGACCTGCTCGCCGACCAACGCATCGTCGCGGCATATCTCGGGCTCGACTGACCTGGCCCACTCGATGGCGCGGAAAGCCTGTGAATCGAACTCCGGTGGCGCACTATGTCTGCATGCGATCACCGTTACGAATTGCCTCGCAGCTGCTGCGACCACCGCCCTCACGTCGACCGCCGCGTTCAGCCTGTGCCTGACCGCGGGGACCGCCGCCGCGACACCGAGTTCGGGGGTGACGGCGCAGATCCTCGGCCAGGTGACCATCGCAGGCAAGGATTACATCCTGCGGCAGATCACGATCGCACCCGGCGGCACGACCGGCTGGCATTTCCACGACGGCACGTTGTACGCCCTGATCACCGGCGGCACGCTGAGCCACTACAAGTCCGATTGCAGCGTCGACGGTATCTACAACGCGGGCGGGACCCTCGTGGAACCGAGCGGGCCCGGCCACGTGCACATCGGAAACAACTCGGCGACCACTCCACTCGTTCTTCAGGTCGTCTACGTCAACCCCGCCGGAAGTCCACTGTCCGAGGATGCGGCCGCGCCGAGCTGCGAACTTCCCAAGTAACCCGGGCAGTGCGCTCGGGGCGATCTGTCAGTAGGTTGGCGAGATGAGTGAGGCAAAGGCGCTGACCGTCGACGAGCTGTTCGCCATCGATTCGCTGCTCCAACCCGAGGAGCGTGAAATCCAGCAGACAGTACGGAAGTTCGCTGCCGAGCACATCCGTCCGCACATCGCGGATTGGTTCGAGAACGCCACCTTCCCGGTCAAGGAGTTGGCGCCGGAGTTCGGCAAACTCGGGCTGTTCGGCATGCATCTGGAGGGGTACGGCTGCGCGGGCACGTCCGCGACCGCGTACGGCATCGCGTGTATGGAGATCGAGGCCGCTGATTCCGGCGCGCGCAGCATGATCTCCGTGCAGGGCTCGCTCGCGATGACGGCGATCTACAAGTACGGCTCCGAGGAACAGAAGCAGCAGTGGCTGCCGCGTATGGCGGCGGGCGAGGTTCTCGGCTGCTTCGGTCTCACCGAACCCGATTTCGGATCCAATCCCGGCGGCATGCGGACCCGTGCCCGTCGCGACGGCTCCGATTGGGTCCTCAACGGTTCGAAGATGTGGATCACCAACGGCACCGTTGCCGACGTTGCGATCGTCTGGGCGCAGACGGACGACAAGATCCGCGGGTTCATCGTGCCGACCGACTCCCCCGGTTTCCAAGCACACGAAATGCACAAGAAGTTGTCGCTGCGCGCATCGATCACGGCGGAACTGTCGTTCGACGACATCCGGCTTCCCGAGGACGCGATGCTGCCCGACGCTCGTGGCCTTGCCGGTCCACTCGGCTGCCTCAGCGAAGCTCGGTTCGGCATCATCTTCGGATCGATGGGAGCCGCGCGCGACTGCCTGCAGGCGGCCATCGAATATGCCCAGACCCGTGAGGTTTTCGACAAACCACTTGCCGCGTATCAGCTGACCCAGGCGAAGATCGCCGACATGGCTGTCGAACTCGGCAAGGGTCAACTGCTCGCCTTGCATCTCGGTCGACTTAAAGATCAAGACAAGCTGCGCCCCGAGCAGGTCAGCGTGGGCAAGCTGAACAACACGCGAGAAGCGATCGAAATCGCCCGCACCTGCCGAACCATCTTGGGCGCCAACGGCATAACCCTCGAGTACCCGGTACTGCGGCATGCGAACAACCTGGAGTCGGTACTCACCTACGAAGGCACCGCTGAGGTCCACCAGTTGGTGATCGGTCAGGCGCTCACGGGGTCGTCCGCGTTCAGGTAGGGCGCTGCGCGTCTCGTGAGTCCTTTTGGAGGTGTGGCCCTCCGGAAGGACTCACGAGCGCGTAGCGCCTTCGCTGAGGAATCCGAGCAGATCGTGTCGCGTGATGACGCCGACGGGCTTGCCGTCGTCTACCACCATCAGCGCGTCGGTGTCGCCGAGCGCCTTGGTCGCCGCGCTGACGGGCTCGCCGGAACCGATCAGCGGGAACGGCGCACTCATGTGCTTGGCGACCGAATCCGCAAGTGATGCACGGCCTTCGAAGACCGCCGACAGCAGATCGCGCTCGGAGACACTGCCCTGGACCTCACCCGCCATCACCGGCGGTTCGGCGCCGACGACCGGCATCTGCGAGACGCCGTACTCACGCAGAATTTCGATCGCATCGCGCAGTGTCTCGGACGGGTGGGTGTGGACCAGATCGGGCAGCTTCCCCGTCTTGCCGCGGACGACGTCGCCGACGGTCGGCTCGTTCGCCTTGCCGTCGAGGGGGCTCCGCAGGAAGCCGTACGACGACATCCATTTGTCGTTGAAGATCTTCGACAGGTAGCCGCGACCACCGTCCGGTAGCAGTACTACGACCAGCGCGTCCGGGCCTTCACGCTCGGCGACCTCGATCGCTGCGACGACGGCCATGCCACACGAACCACCGACGAGCAGACCCTCCTCGCGCGCGAGGCGGCGAGTCATCTCGAAGGAATCGGCGTCGGACACGGCGATGATCTCGTCGGGAATCGAAGCGTCGTATGCGCTCGGCCAGAAGTCTTCGCCGACGCCCTCGACGAGGTACGGACGACCTGTTCCGCCCGAGTACACCGACCCTTCCGGATCGGCTCCGACGACCTTGACCTTGCCGCCGGAAACCTCTTTGAGGTAGCGGCCGGCGCCCGAGATGGTGCCACCTGTGCCGACACCAGCGACGAAGTGCGTGATCTTGCCGTCGGTGTCGTTCCAGATCTCCGGACCGGTTGTCTCGTAATGACTCTCGGGTCCGGCCGGGTTGGAGTACTGGTCGGGCTTCCAGGCACCCTCTATCTCGGTCACCAGGCGGTCGGACACGTTGTAGTAGCTGTCGGGGTGCTCTGGCGCGACGGCGGTCGGGCAGACGACGACCTCGGCGCCGTACGCCTTGAGGACGTTGCGCTTGTCTTCGCTCACCTTGTCGGGGCAGACGAACACACATTTGTAGCCGCGCTGCTGCGCCACGAGCGCAAGCCCGATACCGGTGTTGCCGGACGTCGGCTCGACGATCGTGCCGCCCGGCTTCAACGCACCCGACGCTTCGGCCGCGTCGACCATCTTGACCGCGATGCGGTCCTTCGAGCTGCCACCCGGATTGAGGTACTCGACCTTCGCCGCGACGAGGCCGGCACCGGAGCCGACGACCGACGAAAGTTTGACCAACGGGGTGTTGCCGATGAGATCGACGACATGATCTGCGATGCGCATACTCACATCGTCCCAGAGCGTCGGATGCCACACGTGCGCAGGCGGTGAGAAAGCGGCTAAATTTGTTATGCACGACCGAATCGAAGGGGTACACCGATGGCTGTGCGCAGCTGGCGAACCGCGGCCAAGACAGGCGCCGCCACCGTCGTCGCCGGTTCGGGCGCCGGGACGGCGTCATGGGCGGCTTACAAACATCTGATGTCACAGGCGTCGGCCGCCAGGAGCGTCATCGGCCGCAATACGGCAAAACCGCCGGAGGCAGACGGTATCTACACAGCGGGCTGCGACGCGCCGGAGCGCTGGCACACCGGATCGCACGCCGATCTGCATCTGATGATCTTCGGTGACTCCACGGCCGCGGGCCTCGGTTGTGTCATTGCTGACGAAGTGCCTGGGGTCCGCGTTGCTCGCGGTCTCGCCGAAGAGACCGGCAAGCGAATCAGGCTCAGCACCAAGGCGATACAGGGCGCCACCTCGAAAGGTCTCAAAGGCCAGGTCGACGCGATGTTCATCGCTGGACCGCCACCGGACGCGTCGGTCATTCTGATCGGAGCAAACGACGTCACCAAGAAACACTCGGTGCGACGTTCCGCGGAGCGGGTCGGCGACGCGGTGCGGCGACTGCGCGCCAGCGGCAGCGTTGTCGTCGTAGGCACGTGTCCCGACCTCGGCGTCGTGAGCGCAATCCCGCAGCCGCTACGGACCGTCGTCCGTGAATGGGGCCTGCTGCTCGCGAGGGCCCAGTCCGCCGAGATCCTGGCTGCTGGTGGGCATCCCGTCGCGATGGCCGACCTTCTTGCCCCCGAATTTCTCGCCGCGCCCGATCGTATGTTCTCTGCCGACGGCTTTCACCCATCGGCAGCGGGCTACGAATTGGCCGCCCATCAGATACTGCCGGTGCTCGCGGCGGCACTCGGAGAATGGCACGGCGGCCCGTTACCGACGCTGCCCGTCGTATCCGACGTTGCCGAAGGACGCAGGCTTGCAACCCGCTTGACGACCACCGCCGACCGTTTCCTCCGGCAGCGCGACGAGCGTCGAAACGAGCACCGTAATCTCGTAACCGAGTAGTTCACAAGCAAGTGACGAACACGCTGTAGTCCGCACGCCAGTCCCCAAGCTCGAGGAGTTGCGATCATGCCCGAAGCCGTCATCGTTTCCGTTGCCCGTTCCCCCATCGGCCGCGCTGGTAAGGGGTCGCTCGTGTCGATGCGCGGCGACGACCTGACCGCTCAGATGATCCGCGCAGCGCTGGACAAGGTTCCCGAGCTCGACCCGACCGAGATCGACGACCTGCTGCTCGGCTGCGGTCTGCCCGGCGGCGAGCAGGGCAACAACCTGGCGCGCATCGTCGCGATCCAGCTCGGCTACGACTTCCTGCCCGGTACGACGATCACCCGCTACTGTTCGTCGTCGCTGCAGACCACACGCATGGCGTTGCACGCCATCAAGGCCGGCGAAGGCGACGTCTTCATCTCGGCGGGTGTCGAGACGGTGTCGAGCTTCGGCCGCGGCACCTCCGACTCCTGGCCGGACACCCACAACCCCCTGTTCGCCGATGCTGCGGCCCGCACCGCGACGGCCGCGCAGGGTGGCGTCACCTGGCACGACCCGCGTGAAGACGGCGTCATCCCCGACGCGTACATCGCCATGGGACAGACGGCCGAGAACGTCGCCCAGCTCACCGGGATCTCTCGCGAAGAGCAGGACCACTGGGGCGTCCGCTCGCAGAACCGCGCCGAAGAGGCGATCAACAGCGGCCACTTCGACCGTGAGATCACACCGGTCACCCTCGCCGACGGCACGGTCGTCAGCAAGGACGACGGCCCCCGCGCGGGCACGACCTACGAGAAGATCTCGCAGCTCAAGCCGGTCTTCCGGCCGGACGGCACCATCACGGCCGGCAACGCGTGCCCGCTCAACGACGGTGCCGCTGCGCTGATCATCATGAGCGACACAAAGGCCAAGGAACTCGGCCTCACGCCGCTCGCCCGCGTCGTGTCGACAGCCGTCACCGGTTTGTCCCCCGAGATCATGGGCCTCGGTCCCATCGAGGCGTCGAAGAAGGCCCTCGCACTCGCGGGCAAGACGATCGACGACATCGACCTGGTCGAGATCAACGAAGCCTTCGCCGTTCAGGTGATCGGGTCCGCTCGCGAACTGAAGATCGACGAAGACAAGCTCAACGTCTCCGGCGGCGCTATCGCGCTCGGCCATCCGTTCGGCATGACGGGCGCTCGCATCACCGCGACGCTGCTGAACAACCTGCAGACCTACGACAAGCAGTTCGGCCTCGAGACCATGTGCGTCGGCGGCGGCCAGGGTATGGCGATGGTGCTGGAGCGCCTTTCCTGAGTAGCGCGCAGTCTCAGGCCGTGACGAGCACATCGGTCGCACGATGATCGGCGTCGACGCCTTCGATCAGGAAGGCGTCGCCGTCCGAGTTGTCGGTCCGCAGGTGCAGGATGTCGCGGTATGCGGCGGAGTCGTACCAGCCCTCGGCATGGTCGGCGTCGGGAAACGCGATGACGATGAGCGTTCCGTGCCACTCACCTTCGGTGATCTTCGGCGTTCCGCCGTGGATGAGGAACTTGCCCTCGAACGGCGCGAGGGTTGCGTCGATCCGCTGCAGGTATTCGACGATTCCATCGCCGAGCTGAACGTTGGTCAGGTTGGCTACGGCGTAAGCAGTCATTGTGTTCGTCCTTGATCCATCGATTCGAAACCACTTTCTGACACTCTCGATCGTGGTCGAACCAGGTAGATCAGGCGATTACCTCGCAGGTAAGCGAACGCAGACACCGAAAAGCCCCGAGGAGCAATTCCCTCGGGGCTTTTCGACCGGCTGAGCTAATCGTTGTTGAAGTAACTCAACAGACGCAGGATCTCGATGTAGAGCCAGACCAGGGTGACGGTCAGGCCGAATGCAACGCCCCAGGCTGCCTTCTCGGGCGCCTGGCCGCGGATCAGCTGGTCGGCTGCGTCGAAGTCCAGCAGGAAGCTGAAGGCTGCGATCGCGATGCAGACGAGGCTGAAGATGATGGCGAGCGGGCCACCGGTGCGAAGCTCGAAGCCGCCGGGGGTGAAGAAGCCGGCAATCAGGTTGCCGATCATCAGCACGACCACGCCGATCATGGCGCCGATCAGCATCCTCGTGAATCGTGGGGTGACGCGAATCGCGCCGGTCTTGTAGACGACCAGCATGCCGAAGAACACGCCGAACGTACCGAGGACCGCCTGGCCGATAACTCCCGCGCCGCCGCTGAAGCCGAAGTCGACGCTTGTCATGACCCGCGACAGCGCGCCGAGGAAAACGCCCTCGAAGGCTGCGTAGCTCAAGACGAGTGCGGCGTTGTCGGTCTTCCGGGCGAAGATGGCGATCAATGCAAGAACGAGCCCGCCGATGGCACCTACCGCGATCAGCATGCCGCCGAGACCGGGGTTGGAGCTGACTGCAAGGTAGGAAACGAGCGCTACGGCAGACAGAACGCCGAGCGTGATGCCGGTCTTGGTGACGACGTCGTCGATCGTCATCGCCCGCGAAGCCGGCTGCCTCAGCCAGGGATCAGGCTGCGCCTGCTGACCGTACTGATTGGCGAACTGGCCGGCGCCGGCCGCAGCAGAACCGAAATTGGCGTATCCGCCGCCCTGCTGACCTTGCGGCAGGTTACGGAACACCGGGTTGCTGGTGGTACGCACCGTACACATCCCTTCTTGTGGCTCGAGAAACAAGCGTTAACTACTTTGTTCAACGTGCATGGCCCGATCCGAGTTCCCACTCGCGTTCGGACAATTCGGACTCTACCGGCTACACAGTCAATGCGTCAGTCGTCTGCCGTTGCTGATCGACCTGGCCACAGTGAATTTTCGGTTGCGGCCGACGACGTCGGTGCGACCGACGAGCCGCTGGAGCATGCCCCGGTAGTTCAGGTGGGCGTTGTAGACCGTCCACAGCTCGCCGCCAGGTCGCAATACTCGACCGGCGGCCTCGAACATCTTGACCGCTGCGCCGGTATGTACAGCGGCACCGAGGTGAAACGGCGGATTGCACACGATCAGGTCGACGGTGCCGTCTGCGATCGACGCCATCGCATCGTCACGGACGACCTGCACACGATCCCCTACCCCGTTGGCATCGGCAGTCGCGATCGCCGATGCGACCGCAGCGGCGGACTGATCGGTTGCAACGACTGCCGCGTCCGGGCGGTGACGCGCCAGTGCGACAGCGAGAATCCCAGTGCCGCAGCCCAAGTCGACGACGAGGTCGGCATCTCGCATACGTGGGACGAAATCGAGCAGGAACCGCGTACCGATATCCAGCTTTGCGCCAGAGAACGCGGCACCGTGCGCGACGACGGTCAGACCAAGGTCAGTGATCACCTCGGTGACGGGAAACGGTTCTATACCAAGCGATTTCGGGTCCTTCGCGACCAGGACCCTGGATTTCTGTCTGCCAAGACTCGGTGTGACGCTGGCAAATACCTGACCGAGGACGCCGTTCATTGCCAGCGTCAGATGTTTGTCTCGACCACCGGCGAAGACCGTCACATCCTTCGACGCGTACCGGGCGACTGCGTCTGCGATCTCGCTGAGTTCGGCCAGTCCGCGTGGTAGTCGCATCAGCACAACCGTTGCGCCGGTGAGTAATTCCTCGCCGAGACGCAGCGATCGATAGCAATCGGAGCGGCCCGCATCGGCAGCGTTGGCAGCGAGCGCGAGCACACCGGTCAACGGATCCTGATGCACCCGGATGTCCGAGATGCCGTGCTGCACCGCCAGACCGAGCGTCAACGCTCCGAAGTTGTCTCCGATAACTGCGACACCGCCGGGAGTGGTCGTGGCGAGAGCTTCCGCCGCAACGTCGAGCAGTAGTCGGTCAGCTGCGTCGACGGCGTGCAGGTTCGCCGCCTCGATATCCGGGCGGCGGCGCATCCCGTTGAACAGCCCCTCGACACTCTGCACGCGCCAAGTGTGCGCGACGAGCGCTGACGTGGGCGAATCCAGGTCAATTCGGTGAGACTCAGATCACAAACCTGCGTCGATATGATCCCGAACCGTGAGCTGCCTCGCCGGCCGCCATGTGTCACACTGACATCCACCCGCGATCAATGAGGATCGCGGATTTGGCATCTGAGGTGATAACGAATGGGCAAGTTGTCGATGGCTCCCAAGGCCCCGAAGCACGAGTCGGGGGATCTGCCAGGCGGAGTGCGCGGCTCGGCGGACCCGAGGTTCGCGACAGCTGTAAAAGCCTTCGGTCAGTTGTTTGCCCGCCATCGTGGCGGTGGCGCGCTCTCTGTATACGTACATGGCGAGCCGGTCGTCGATGTCTGGGCCGGAACGTCGGACAATGCGGGAACGCAACCGTGGGGAGAGAACACCGGCGCAATGCCGTACTCCGCCACCAAAGGCATCGCCTCAACGGTCATTCACCGCCTCGCAGACCGTAGCCTCATCGACTACGACGCACCGGTCGCCGAGTACTGGCCCGAATTCGGCGCCAACGGCAAATCGAAGATCACCGTCCGGACCGTGCTGACCCATCGCGCTGGTTTGTACGACATGTCGCGCATCGCAAAAAACGTCGACGAAGTTCTCGATTTTCGACTGATGGAAGAACGCCTCGCAGCGGCAAAGCCCGGTCGCCTGCTCGGCACCCCGACCTACCACTCCCTGACCTACGGCTGGCTGCTCGCAGGCATAGCGCGATCCATCACCGGCAAAGGTATGGCCGAGCTGTACCGGACGGAAATCGCCGAACCACTCGGTGTCGACGGCATCTACCTCGGCCGCCCGCCCGCTGGTTCGCTGACCACCGCGGCCGGTTTCAGTGGCCGTGTGGACATGCTCGGGCACCCGATCGGCCGCAAGCTTGTTCCGCTCACGCTCGGTGTCCCCGGACCCCTCGGCAGCTTCATGCGGACCGTCTACGTCCCAGGATTCGAGTCGCTGCTCACCGGCGACCGACCCCGAATTCTCGACACCGAGATGCCTGCTGCCAACGGAACCACCACCGCGCGTGGACTCGCGGCGATGTACGGCGCACTCGCATCCAACGGTGAGACCGCCAACGGTCGGTTCCTGTCAGCAGAGACGGTTCGCAAGCTTTCGCACGTGCAGACGCGCCAATACGACCGCACGCTGTACCTTCCGCTCAACTGGCGGCTCGGATACCACTCGTTCCCCGTCGCAGGCGCCACTCGGACCTTCGGCCACGTCGGCTTCGCGGGCTCCGGTGGGTATGCCGATCGCGACAGCGGCGTCAGCATCGGCTTCGTCCACAACCGCCTGCCACACGCCGTCTTCCTGCCGTTCGACCAGTCGATCATCACCTGGCTCGCACCGCTGGTCCTGCGCGGTCTGCGTGGCACGGTCGACGAGCCGCGCAAGGGTCTGCGGACAGCTAGCTGAGCTTCGCCGCCCGCAGCGCCAGGTAGCGCTGTTCGGGCAGGCTCGCCGTCCGTCGCGATGCGCTGCGGTACGCCTCGCGTGCCGCAGCGAATTCACCTGCGAGTTCGAGCAGATGGCCGCGGACCGCGTCGAGACGGTGCGACTGCGTCATCCGGTCGTCGTCGTCGAGTGTTCCGAGCAGGGCAAGTCCCGCGCGCGGTCCGTGCACCATCGCAACGGCGACGGAACGGTTGAGTGTGACAACCGGACCCGGCGAAACGCGCTCGAGCACGTCGTACAGGGCGAGAATCTGGGGCCAGTCCGTATCCTGCGCGTTCGTCGCCTCGTCGTGGACGGCAGCGATCGCGGCCTGCAGTTGATACGGACCGGTCGGCGTCGCGCCGAGTGTGCGGCTGATCAGAGCGATACCTTCGTCGATCTGGTCGGTATCCCATAGGTCGCGCCGCTGGTCGGCGAGCGGAACGAGCGATCCGTCGGGCTCGGTCCGCGCGGCTCGCCGCGCATCCGTCAGCAGCATCAGCGCGAGCAGACCGGCGACCTCACCTTCGGCCGGTACCAGGCCAACGAGCATGCGCGCCAATCGAATTGCCTCGGTCGTCAGATCTCCTCGATGCGCCGACGGACCCGAACTGGTCGCATACCCCTCGTTGAAGACGAGGTAGAGCACATGCAGAACAACCCGCAACCGCTCCGCGCGTTCGGCATCGGGCGGTAGATCGAACTTCGCACCAGCGGTCTTGATCGTCTTCTTCGCGCGGCTGATGCGTTGTGCCATGGTCGATTCCGGGACGAGAAAAGCGTTCGCGATCTCCGCCGTTGTCAGACCGCCGACCGCTCGCAACGTCAGCGCCAACTGCGACGGCACCGACAACGCCGGATGACAGCACAGAAGCAGCAGGGTCAGCGTGTCGTCCTGATCGTGTGTCGGCGCCGGTTCCGTGAGTTCCATTGCGCCGACGGACTCTTCGCGGCGACGGCGCGCGCTTTCGCTACGCCATTCGTCAACGAGCCTTCGATTGGCGACGGCGATCAGCCACGACCTCGGACTGTCGGGAACCCCGTCGGTCGGCCACTGTTGTGATGCCGCGAGCAGTGCCTCCTGCACGGCGTCTTCGCAGGCGTCGAATTGGCCGTGGCGGCGCACAAGTGTGCCGAGGACTTGCGGCGCAAGCTCACGCAGCAAGTCCTCGATCCGGCGGTCGGTAGTCACTCTTGCGGTGGCGCGTCCCCGACGCGGCGAAGTTCGACCGGCTGCTGGATGCAAGCGACCACCTTCGACGTCAATTCGATTGCCCGCGCTTCGTTTTCGACGTCCACGATCCAGAAGCCGATCAGCGATTCCTTGGTTTCCGCGAACGGGCCATCGGTCGCAACAGGCAGTCCGTTCTGGATGCGCACGGTCTTGGCCTGCGTCGAATCGACCAAACCTTCGGCAACGACGAGTTCGCCGGACTGGACGAGTTCGTCGTAGAAACCGTGCATGAAGGTCATCATGTCTTTGATGTAATCGGCTGATTGGGTCTCGTACATCGTCGCCGCGTCGCCGAACATCATGATCATGTATTTCACGTCTACTCCTTCGATCGGCACCCCGTTCGGGCACGTCACCATTGGGTCGGAGCCCTGGGAACGTTCTCGACATCCCGCGTCGACTTTAAGCGAACCGCATCGCCGAGTGGGCTTTCGCTGCGGCAACGGTCGAGTGCGATTCACAGCCATGGCCCACTCGGCGGACTACTTCAGGACGAAACGGCTCGTCGGCACCACGTCGATGTTTCGGTCCGCGCCGAATCTCGCGACCGAGCCCGCCATTCGCTGCACTCGTGCCATCAATTCGTCGGCATCGCCGCCAGACCCGTAGAACGCGTGCGGATCGGTCAGCGCTTCGATCGGGAACTGCTCTTCGACGATGCCGTCTATGGGCGGAGCCGATTCATCGAGGCCACGGACCACGACGTTCTGGATGTAGCCGAAGGTCGCCTGGGTTTCGATGGCAACGGCTGTGTGGTCGATGTGCCAGCGCCGCAACCACTCTGCGTGCTCGAGCTCTGCCGGCCTGCGCAGAATTGCGATGTTCGCCAGCCCTGCGGACCGCTCTCCCACTGTGACCGTCGGAGGTTCGAGCCGAACGGTCTCGGACACCTCGTACCCCGCAGTGCGATCGGCCAGCCTCGCCAACGGACCGATGTCGAGCGGGTTGGGCGCCCACACCGACACAACCGCCGCGACGGGCTGGTCGAAGGTGGTCAGTCGCAACATCGCACTCGCTACCGCACCGTCGGCGATATTGAGCTGCACTCTCGACAACGGTTGCGTCCGTGCCCATTCGGTGAGGTCGGCACGAAGGTCGTCGCACCACGAGGCTGGTCGATCGTTGCGCCACACCAGATGCATCGTTTTCACGACGAGGACCCCGCTTCAACGAGCCACCCGCGCATTGCGTCCAGCGCCGCTGCATACCCCGTCCTGGCGCGGTCGGCAATCGGACCCGCATCGCCGAGGTCGCCCGTCTTGGCGAGCGCTTCGAGTTCGGCGAAATCGTCCGATACGGCAGCTGCGCCGACCATCGCGGTGTTGGTTTTGATGGTGTGCGCGTGCCTGCGCACTATCGGTGCGTCGCCTCGCTCGAGCGCTGCATCCAGATCGGCGATGGCCTGCTCGGAGCCGTCCAGTATCGCCTCGACGATCTCGACTACACCTTCGTCGCCGACCGATCGAGCAAGTTCGGCGAGGTCGATCACTGCGCCGCTGTCGCCGACATCGGTTGCTGCATCGACGATCTCGACAGCAGTCCTAGGTTCGCCACTCGGCGTGACCTGAGCGAGCGCATCGGCGAGGGCGTTGCGGGACACCGGTTTCGAGATGTGCAACTCCATCCCAGCGTCCAAGCATTCTTCTCGTTCGCTGTCGAGCGCGCTGGCCGTCATGGCAAAGATGCGTGGCTGCCGATCGACGGGCATTCTTCGAATCCGACGAGTGGCTTCGAGTCCGTCCATCTCGGGCATATGCACGTCCATCAGCACAACATCGAATCGTTCCGCCTCGACCCGCGCGACCGCATCCACGCCGTTGTCGACGACGACCGCCTCGTATCCGAGCGACCGCAACATGCGAACCGCGACCTTCTGATTCGCAATGTTGTCTTCCGCCACCCAGAAATCGTAGTTCGGACGCTGGCTGCGACGGCTCCGCTGGGACGTGGCCGTCAGCACAGGTCTTCGCACCCCCGACCAGCTCGAGAAACGAGTCGAGCAAGGCGGCCCGCCGGACGGGCTTCGTCATCACCAGGTCGAAAACCTTTGCTTGCGAGGAGGTTCGACGCACGCTGCTCAGCAACAACATCGGTAGAGCGGCTCCGGCAGCGGTCGCACGCAATGTCGTCGCCAATTCGATTCCGTCCATGTCCGGCATCAGATAGTCGAGGGCAGCGAGGTCGAAGTGCCTGCCGGAGGTAATCCAGCCGAGCGCCTCGTAGGGCGAACCGGTGTCGACGACGCGCAGGCCCCACGCTTCGGCGGAGATCCGGACGATGCGGCGATTGGTTTCGTTGTCGTCGACGACGAGCAGGGTTTTTCCCGACAGCGCCGACACGTCGGGCCGCGGCACCGGTTTCCAATCTGCGTTCGCCTCGCAGACGAACGTGAACGAGAAGATCGAACCGAGGCCGGGGTGGCTCTCGACGGCGACGTCACCACCCATCAGTACAGCGAGCCTCTTGCAGATCGCCAGTCCGAGTCCGGTGCCGCAGTAGCGCCTCGTCGTCGACGCATCGACCTGGCTGAAGGAAAGAAGCAGCCGATCGATCCGATCGGGAGGGATGCCGATACCGGTGTCACGGACGGCCATCTTGATCTCGTGCCGATCGCCGTCGAGCGGTGTCGATGTGACGAGGACGAACACGTCGCCGTGCTCAGTGAATTTGATGGCGTTGGAGAGATAGTTGACGAGTACCTGCCTGACCCGACCCCGGTCGCCTGTCACAACCTCGGGCGTTCCCGGTGCGACGTCGCACACGAGGTCGAGCCGCTTCTCCGCAGCCTTCGGCGAGACGACGTCGAGTGCGTCTTCGACGCAACGCCGCAGATCGAACACTTGGGGATCGAGTTCGAGCATTCCGGACTCGATCTTGGAGAAGTCGAGGATGTCGTTGATGACAGTCAGCAGGTGCTCGCCGCTGGTGCTGATGACATCGACGGCATCGCGTTGGTCGGCGTCGAGCGGACCGTCGCGCAATGCTTCGGCCATACCGAGCACTCCGTTGAGTGGGGTCCGGATCTCGTGGCTCATCGTCGCGAGGAACTGACTCTTGGCTTGGTCGGCCGCCTCCGCTGCGTGCTGCGCTTCCTGCGCGGCCCGCTCCGCGGCACGACGCCGTTCGATATCGGATTGGATCGCGTCGGCCATGTCGTTGAACGAGGACCCGAGTTGGTCGACTTCGACGACCCCGACCGACGTGTCGGCTCGGCGGGCATAGTCACCGCTCGCGATTTCGCGGCTCACTCCGCCGAGCCGCCGCAGTGGTCGAACCAAGCGGCGTTCGGCAAACAGGAATGCCGCTGCGCTCACCAGTGCGAGCAGCACGAGTATGGCGATCTGGATGCCGAGCAACTTGTTGCTGCGGTCGTTGAGGCGTGCAGCGTCGTTCGCCGTTCGTTCGTCGACGCGACGGCCGAAGTCCTCGATCGCCGCCATGATGTCGTCTTTGCGGCGGTTGTAGTCGAAGTCGTCGATACGGTTCGACAGTGCGTAGATTCTGGGGAGTTGGTCCGGCGTGACAGGCGACGTGACCGTCGAGGCATACTCGTCGATCACATCCCGTTCGAGTTCGGCGAGATCGTCGGAGGACTGCTTTGCCCGGCCGAGCGCCTCGAACTCGTCATCGGTGATGTTCGCGGCCCGGAGTAGGTCGAGTAGTGATGCGGGCGGTCCGTAACGAACGTCGCCGTCACCCTTCACCAACACTCGGTCCCAGTACGAGTTGTCGTAATCGACGGGGCGCGGAGCTGTTCCGTCCCTGATCGCGATGATGTCGTTGTAATAGTCGCTATATCGTGACTCACCGGTGGACACGTATAGCCGTACCATCCGAGTCAGATCGTTGGAGGTTTGTCGGGTCGCCTCTGCCAGTGTTATCGATTCGGCACGACGATTCTCAGCGGTCGCACGATCACCGGCGGTAGATTTTTGGAGCGTCGTCACCGTAAGCAGACCGACGAGCAACACCGCAATCGCCGCGAGCACTGCAGCTATGCCCGACCTCACCGACATCGACCGGACCTCCTCATTGGCACTACCTCAACTCGAGAGAATCATCCCCCACACTGGTAACTCCCGTACGGCTGTTCTTCGAGCCGATGGACGCAGCGAGCGGTACACATGACGCGACTACTTCTCATCGAAGACAATTTGCCCGATCGAATTCGGTATCGACGGATGCTCAGCCTTGCGCCGGAGTCTTACGAACTCGTCGAAGTGGGGACAACGACCGACGGTTTGGCTGCCCTCGACACCTCGATCGACGGCGTTCTGCTCGACCACGATCTCCCCGACATCGCGGGGCTCGAGGTGCTGAAGATCATCCGCGATCGATCCGATCCTCCCGTCGTAGTGATGCTTACCGGCGAAGAAGACGCCAACGTCTGCATCGAGGCGCTCAAAGCCGGTGCCGCCGACTACCTGATGAAGCGACGGATCGACGAAGACATCCTCCATCGCTCGATCCGGGGGGGCGCTCGAGCGCGGCAGGTTGGAACGCGAGGTACGTGATCAGCAACGCCGACTTGCACTGTTCTACCGCCTGGCAAGTCAGACCGACGACGCGCTGTTCATCATCGACTCCGTAGAAGGGCGCGTCACCGAGTGCAATCACTCTGCCCGCGCCTGGCTCGGCGTATGGCCGTTCGTCGAGGGAACAGATCCCGCGATACCGTCCGTCTTCCAGAGCTTCGATCAGTGGAAGGCATTTCTCGACGAAGCTGCGACAAAGGGGTCCGCGCGATTCGAGTGGGACGTCAAATCCGCGGACGGCAGCAGCGCGGTCTGTGAAATCCTCGCGCGGCTGGTCAACGAACAGGGTGTGTCCTACGTCGTCGCCGTCGGTCGCGACGTCACCTCGCGCGTCGAAACCGAACGCGACCTGATGGACCAAACGCAGCGCGACGGCTTGACGGGCATTCTCAACCGACGGGCCTTCGACGCCGCGCTTGTCGAACTCTGGGAATCATCGGCGCAAACGACGACTCCACTGGCGTTGCTGATGATGGACGTCGATCACTTCAAGGCCTACAACGACACCCTCGGCCACCCTGCCGGTGACGAGTGCCTGCGTGCTGTTTCCGGCGCGATCGGACGCATGATCCGCTACCCGGGACTGCGGGTATTCCGTTACGGCGGCGAAGAATTCGTCGGTCTGCTTCCGGTCACCGACGTCGGCGCGGCCCGCAACGCGGCAGAGGATCTCAGGCGCACAGTCGAGGGCCTCGGCCTCGCTCATCCCGCATCGCCGACCAGCAACCGAGTCACCATCAGCACGGGCGTCGCGTCCCGAATCCCGAACCTGGACGACGATCCCGCAGACCTGTTGGCCGCTGCCGACGAGGCTCTCTACCGCGCCAAATTCGAGGGCAGAAACAGGGTCGCTACAGCGCTGCCGTTCTGAACGGCGGCTCCGCCGCTCGTGCGTCTTTTCGGCGCGCCCGACCACCGAAAGGACTCACGAGCCGCTTGCGGCTTTCCCTACATTCGAATCGCCCAGCTTGTCTTCGACTCCGCGAACGGGCTCGCGCAACCCGGTCAGCGCCTGGTGGTAGAGACCTTCCTTGATCTCGGCCAGGATGTGCCCGCGAGTGTGTGCCAGGGAAGCGGCGTGCCGGATCGCATTGGGCAGTAACTCGGCTTCGCCCGCTACCTCGTTGACCAAGCCGATGGCGAGTGCGTCGACGCCGCCGTACCGACGTCCGGTCGTCAAGGCGTCGTGTGCTGCTCGTTCTGGCAATCGCGCCGAGGTGAGGGCGATGGTGCCCGGCGAGTACGACACTCCCAGCGTGATTCCGGGGAAACACAGAAAGCCGCGGTCGTCGCGCATCGTCACATAGTCGTGGGTGATTGCCAGGAACGCGCCCGCACCGAACGTGTGCCCCTGCAATGCCGCAACGGTCGGCACCGGGAAGGTGAGCAGACGCGCAAGCAGCAACTGGATGTCGGACAGGTACTCGTCGATCCTGCCGGGGTTCTCCGCGCCCCACGCGACGTCCGCCCCCGTCGAGTAGTACTTTCCGGTTGCCGTCGTCACCAACGCGGTCGGCCCGTCGAAGGCTTCGACCTCGTCGAGGAGTGCGTGGACCTGCCTTATCCAGTCGGGATGGAAGCGGTTTTCGGTATCGCCTCCCGACTCGTCACCCAGGTACATTACGAAGACGGAATCAGTTCGCTCCAAATACGGCACGGGGGCGACCGTACCCGTCCTTGGATCGTTGCGGAGTCGATGCATCGGCTTCGATCGAAAGTCCATCCGTAGCACTGGCTGCTACGAACCTCTTACGGGTCGAGATCATCCGCCCACGTCTTTCCTGCCACGCGTGCAGGATCCATCACGCAACAGTTGCGTCCGTTGCGAACTCGCAGAAGGATCCACGATGGCGAATCTGAAGCCGTTCTTCGAAGACGTACAGGCCCACTACGACCTTTCCGATGACTTCTTCGCACTCTTCCTCGATCCTTCCCGGACCTACAGCTGCGCGTATTTCGAACGCGACGACATGACGCTGGAAGAGGCGCAGCTCGCGAAAATCGATCTGGCCCTTGGTAAATGCGACCTGAAACCAGGTATGACGCTGCTCGACATCGGCTGCGGCTGGGGCGCGACGATGAAGCGCGCGGTCGAGAAATACGACGTCAACGTCATCGGACTTACGCTGAGCAACAACCAGCACGACTACGTGACGGACCTGTTGTCGACCGTCGGTGGATCGCGGACGAAGGAAGTTCGACTGCAGGGCTGGGAAGATTTCGACGAACCGGTCGATCGAATCGTCAGCATCGGCGCGTTCGAGCATTTCCGGCGGGTGCGGTACGACGAGTTTTTCTCGCGCTGTCGGCGGCTGTTGCCCGCGGACGGCCGGATGCTGCTCCACACGATCGTCGGCTACGGATTCGAGCTACGGAAGATGGGCATCCCCGTCACCGTCGACGACATTCGGTTCGCCCGATTCATCCTCACCGAAATCTTTCCCGGCGGACAGTTGCCGTTACCGCATTGGGTACCTGAGCATTCCGCGACGGCCGGCTTCTCGGTCGAGCGCATCCAGCCGCTGCAATTGCACTATGCACGGACGCTCGACCTCTGGGCGGAGGCTCTGTCCGCCCAGCGCGACGAGGCAATCAGCATCGCGTCCGAAGAGGTCTACGACCGCTACATGAAGTACCTGACCGGATCGTCGAGCCGCTTCCGCATCGGCCACATCAACGTTGTGCAATTCACCCTCGTCAAGTAACACCTGTAGCTTCGGTATCGGTACCGAAAACGTCCCGAACCGAGGAGCCGACGATGTCAGAGTTCGCAGTGGCGCGATGACTACGGCGGTCATCGTCGGCAGCGGACCGAACGGCCTCGCTGCCGCAATTCACCTCGCCCGCAACGGCATCGAGGTGCAGGTCCTCGAGGCTGCTGACACCATCGGCGGCGGACTCCGATCCAGCGAGCTGACCGCACCTGGACTGATACACGACCACTGCTCGGCGATTCACCCGATGGGCGTCGCGTCGCCGTTCTTCGCCTCGATCGACATCGAAGGTTTCGGTCTGGAATGGCTGTGGCCCGACATCGATTGCGCGCATCCGCTCGACAGCGGTTCCGCGGCACTGCTGCATCGTTCGATCGACGAGACGGCGTCCGGTCTCGGCGACGACGGTCGCCGGTGGCTCGGTCTGTTGCGCGGCATGGTCGACGGCTACGAAGGACTGTCGTCGGACTTGATGCAACCCATCGTCCATGTGCCGAGGCATCCGCTGAAGTTGGCGTCGTTCGGTCCGCGCGCGTTGGCACCCGCCACCGTTGCCGCGAAACTGTTCCGGACGGATAAGGGTCGGGCGCTGTTCGGCGGCCTTGCGGCCCATGTCTATTCACGCCTGGACCGACCCGCGTCGGCTGCTGTCGGGCTGATGATCGCAGCGTCAGGACATCGGCACGGCTGGGCCGTCGCCAAAGGTGGATCCCAATCGATCGCGGATGCGCTCGTCGCCGTCCTGTCCTCGCACGGCGGCAACGTAGAAACCGGCGTTCGTGTGCGGAGCGCCGCCGACATCCCCGACGCCGACATCGTCGTACTCGATGTGTCCCCCGACGCCGTGCTCGACATCTACGGTGAGCGGGTGCCACGGCGAATCGCGCGCTCGTATCGCAAGTTTCGCCGTGGACCAGCCGCGTACAAGGTCGATTTCGCCATCGACGGCACCGTGCCGTGGCTCGATCCCGAATGCGGTCGGGCAGGGACTGTGCACCTCGGCGGTTCGTTCGCCGAGATCGCAGCAGCAGAAAAGGACGTCACCCTCGGCCGAATGCCCGAGCGGCCGTTCGTTCTCGTCGGTCAGCAGTATGCCGCCGATCCGTCTCGATCCGCAGGCGGCCTGAATCCGCTCTACTCCTACGCACATGTGCCGCAAGGCTTTTCCGGCGATGCCACCGAGGCGGTCATCGCGCAGTTCGAACGCTTCGCCCCTGGCTTTCGCGAGCGGATAGTCGAATCGGTCAGCATCGGACCCGCGCAGTTGGCCGCAGCCAATCCGAACAACGTCGGCGGCGACATCATCGGTGGGGCGAACGCGGGACTGCAGGTTGTCCTACGCCCGCGAATCGCGGTCGACCCATACAGCGTCGGCATTCCTGGGGTGTTCATGTGCTCGTCGTCGACTCCCCCTGGGGCAGGCGTGCACGGGATGCCCGGCTACAACGCTGCGGAGTCTGCGCTGCGGCAATTGCGAAAGCGGAAATAGTGTTGGTTTACTCCCGGATTCCGGGAGTAAACCAACACTCTTTTCAGTGGCTAGCCGTTCCCGGGGTCTATGTCCGGCGGAATGATGTCCGGATCGTGCGTCGGCGGATCGATGTCCGGCGGAATGATGTCCGGATCGTGCGTCGGCGGATCGATGTCCGACGGAATGATGTCCGGATCGTGAGTCGGCGGCAGTAGACCCGTCGCATGAGTGGTTGGCTGCAAGGGTGGCGGAACGACAGTTGTGGGGACCAGCGTCAGGGGCGGCGGCACAATGGTCTTCGGCGGTGGCGGCGGCGGGGCAACCGTCCGGCTGGCCGCAGACGTCGTCGACGCACCAGCCGTGGTCGACGCAGGTGCCGTCGAACTCGACGTCGTCTCGTCGCTCGACGAATTGTCCGAGCACGCCGACAACACCAGCGCACCGCCGGTCAAAACTGCGGCAACGATCGCTCTCTTCTTCACAGGCAGCACGTCCCAACGGTTGCAAGCATCGAACCCGACCGCAGCAAGCATAAGCACCTAAAGACCCCTGAGCAGGGGAATCAGCGGAAAAATGGGGTAGCTGGGCAACACCTGAAGTGACTCGAGTCACAGGTACTCCGGATGCTCGACAACCTCACTCGTCTACTACGTTCACCGTTTACGATTCGCGCTGATGTGTCAGGTACGGTTCCCGTTACCAGCCGTCACAAACACGGATTCCTGCCGCGCCACGAAGGTAGGGAGAACAACAGAAAGGTCGACAATGACTGTCGCCCCCGCTGCGCTTCTGCGCTCGCCGTCCCTCGCGTACGACGTAACCGGGTCAGGACCGACACTTGTTCTCCTCCATGGATTGACCCATCGGCGGCACGCGTGGGATCCGATCGTCGACCTCTTGGCCGAGCATCGCCGCGTTGTGACGGTCGACCTGCCCGGTCACGGTGAGTCCCCGATGTCGGAGACGGACGGCAACCTGCTCGATGCCGCCATCGCCGAACTCGATCAGTTCCTCACCGATGTCACGCCTGCGGGCGAACTCCCCCATGTCGCCGGCAACTCGCTCGGCGGCTGGGCCGCACTCGAATTGGCCGCACGTGGTCGAGTCCGGTCGGCGACAGCGTTGTCGCCGGCCGGATTCGCCGTGAACAGCCTCGACCACCGTCGCTCGCTTGCCATCTTCACCAGCCTGCGTGCGAGCGCCAGACTGATCGGTCCAGAAGCGGCTTCAAGAGCGATGCAAACGAAGCCCTCGCGTTCGCTGATGTTGGGCGCGTTCTACGGCCGACCATGGCTAGCCGACGTCGACGCCGCTCAGATCGACGTCCGGTCGCTGCTCGAGAACCAGGTTCTCGACCGTGCGCCTGCCGAGGCACCGACCTTCAGTCCCGTCGTCGACGTGACCACACCCATCACCGTCGCATGGGGCAGCCGGGACATGATTCTGCCGATCTACCAGGCCAAGCGTGTACTGCGCACGTTCCCCAACGCCAAGCTGATCAAGTTGCGCGGACTCGGCCACGTTCCCATGCAGGACGACCCGAAACTCGTTGCCGAGGTGCTGCTGTCGGGTAGCGCAACCGTCGCACCTCGCGCCCGGCGCCGTAAGTAGCTGGTTCGGACCGATGAGCACGATGCTGGAAAACCTGGATTCCGCTGCGCGTAATGCGTGGGCGGTGACGTTCGGCGACGGTGTCGAGCCGTACCAGCCGACCCCGTCGACGGTTGTGCATGCAGCGCCCCACGAGACGCTGCGACGGTACGATCGAACGACTGCGGCGTCCGGAAATCCGGTCCTTCTAGTCCCTCCGCTTGCCGTGGTGATCTCCTGCTACGACCTGCGACCCAGCCAGAGCGTTGTCGAGCTTCTGCTCGAGATCGGCAAGCAGCCCTACGTCGTCGACTACGGCGACATCACGTGGGCCGACAGAAACATGGGCCTCGAAGACTGGACCCACAGGATCGTGCCGGACGCGGTGCGGCGGGTGTCCGAAGCCCACGGCGGCGCTCCCGTCGATCTGATCGGCTGGTCCTTCGGAGGCATGTTCTCGGTTCTCACCGCCGCCGCGCATGCCGATCTGCCGATCGCTTCGGTCACCGCGGTCGGCGTTCCCTTCGATCAGACGAAGAATCCCGGCACTGCACTCCCCCGGCTGGTCGGACCGATCACGGGTGGACGCGAAGTCGCATACTCGACGTGGATGTTCGGCGGAATCCCGAAGCAGTTGGTACGCGCGGGTTTTCGGATCCAGGCGCTCGAACGCGAAATCACCCGACCGCTCTTCATCGGCCGCAACATCCTCGACACCGAGGCGCTTGCGCGGATGGAGTCGGTCGACAGATTTATGGCTCGGATGCCGGGCTATCCAGGTCGGTTCTACCGACAGGTGTATCGCCGCCTGATCCTGCGCAACGAATTGATCACCGGCACAGTGCATATCCGCTCCGACCTCGCCGTCGAGCTGGCCAAGCTGACCTGCCGGGTTTTGCTGATCGGCAGCAAATCCGACCTTCTCGCACCCGCCGCATCCGTCGAGGGGGGCAGGCAGGTGCTGACAGGCGCAAGCGAAGTTCGCTACGAACAGGTCCGCGGCAGCCACCTGGGCATGCTCACCGCCCCTGAGGCGCGCGACTCGGCCTGGAAATCGATTGCGGAGTTCCTCGGATAGCACGACAAGTGCTGCTGATGCTCCACTGGTCGCGCCTGCGCGCGGAAACCCGCTGGTACTCCCCAATAGTGGAGTGTCAGCTGCGTTATGGCTGCTTCACCAGAACTGCTCTGGTGTAGAGCAAATCGAAGCCTTGCCGCTGCACGTTCTGTTGGGACTTCGAGCCCGGCTGCGTCGTGACGACGGCGACGTCGCAGCCGGCTGCTGCTGCGTCGGCAAGCCGAGCAGTGAGCAGTGCCGTCTGAACTCCGTTGCGGCGGTGGGTAAATGCCGTCGCGGCACCTGTCAGCTGCGCAACACCATCGGAGATTCGCACACTCGCACCGCCCGCGAGCTCACCGTCACGCCACGCCGAATAGCGCGCAACCCCTGCTGCGGAGACGAAGTCGCGCATCGCAGCAGCGATCACCTCACGCGGAAACTCCTCGTGCGATGCCGCACCCTGCGTGTCAGGAGCAGCAAACGCTGCCGCGACGAGATCGATCCACGCCTCGAACTCGTCGCCGGCACTCGGCCTTATCTCTACACCCGCGGGGACGATCCGCTCGGTGTCGGCCGAAACCGCAAGGCCTAGAACATTTTCGAAACCTTCGAGTCGATAGCCACGTTCGGTCAACCGCTGCCCGATCACAGGATCGACGAGGTGTGCAAGTTCGACCTGCACGGGTGAACCGAGCGCGAAGAAGGCACGCTCGATCTCGTCGAGCTCGGCCGCAGTAGGTACACCGCCGAAGCCGAGCCCCGCGACCTTGTTGAGCGGTGAATTCTCGTCGGCATAGCTGGCCATCCCGCCGGCCACTGGAACAACGAAACCCTTGTCGTCGCCCCGGCGCAATCGGGCCGCCGCACTGCCCTTGCTGATGAGCTGCGATTCGACGCGTTCGATCCGTTCGGCCATGGCTGTGTCGCAGAAGAGCGGAGTTCGGTGAGCAGTCACCAGATGAAGTCTGGCACCGGCTACCGCTGGTTGTCGACCGAATTTGCTGCAATCGATCGACAAAACACCACGTCGGTCGGGAATCAGGCGAGCATAATTCCTCTATCGTTCCGGGTTCGACTCGTGAGGTGGAAACACATGTCCGATACCGATGTACTCGTCGTTGGAGCTGGGCCGATCGGCCTCACCGCAGCCGTCGAACTGCGGCGACACGGCGTTGCGTGCCGCATCGTCGACCCGCTGCTAGAACCACGCCAGTACGCGAAAGCTGTTGGCGTTCAATCGAGAACACTCGAAATCTTCGAAGGCATGGGTGTGTTGCGGCAGGTTCTCGACGCGTCCATTCAGATGCGCGGACAGATCATGTACGTCAACGGTGAAGAGGTCGGGCGCATCGAACTGCGGTTGCCCGCCGACGTGCCGTTCGAATTCATCGGCATCCCCCAGTACGAGACGGAGCGGATCCTCGCGGAACAGCTTCCGTCGCTTGGCATCGCGGTCGAACGTGGCACGCAGCTCACCGGTTTCGAACAGGACGCCGACGAGGTTCGGGCTGTCCTGTCAAGCCCCGACGGAGAGGAGACCGTGCGTGCGAAATACCTGATCGGATGCGACGGCGCACACAGCATCGTCAGAAAATCACTGGGCCTTTCGTTCGAGGGCGGGGCTTTTGCCGAGCAGTACATGCTCGGCGACGTAGAAGTCGATTGGTCTCTGCCCCGCGGCTACGGCATTCGGGCGACACACCAAACCGACGGCGTCACAGACGAAGCTCTCGTGTGTATCCCCCTACCAGGGCGACGACGCTATCGGATGTCGATGCTCGTTCCCGATGATCTCGCCAAACCTGCTGCGACAGAGGGTGATCAGATCGCCCACGGCTTCGAGGCCGGTGCGGTCCCCGAACTGTCGCATATCCAGGCCGTGCTCGACCGACTCTCGCCGGAGCCGACCCGCGCATCCAACATGCGGTGGTCGTCGGTGTTCAGGATCAGTCACCGCATCGTCGATTCCTACAGTAAGGGAAGGGTTTTCGTCGCAGGGGACGCGGCCCATATCCATCCCCCGACCGGCGCACAGGGCATGAACACCGGAATTCAAGATGCTCACAACCTGGCATGGAAGCTCGCGCTCGCCGTCGACGGGCAAGCCTCCGACGGGCTGTTGGCAAGCTATGACGCCGAAAGGCGCCCTGTCGGCGAAGAAGTCGTCGGCCGGACCGTGAAGAGCGCTCGGGAAGGTATCGGAGCCGATTCGTCGGACCCCGACTACGTCGTCCGACGTGAGGCGCAACTGTTGATCTCCTACGCGGACAGCCCGATCGTCGCACCCTCACCCGATGCGGACCCAGGTCCGCGCGCCGGGGCTCGCGCACCCGACGCGAGGGGTCTGTCCCGAGATGCCGTCGCCGACCCGATCCGTCTCTTCTCGTTGCTCGGCCGACTCGAGCACACCCTGCTGATCTACGCGGGACCGGATACCGTGGCGTCGGAGTTGGGTGTCATCGAAAGGCTTGCCGAGACAGCAACAACCGACGCGCACGGCCACCTCGACACCTACCTGATCGCTGCACCGAGTGCCGATGTCGGTGAAACGATTCTGCCGTTGATCCGCGATGTGGACGGCGACTTCGCCAACGCGTACTCGGCAGTCGGCACGGCGACCTTCATCGTTCGCCCGGACGGCTACCTTGGATACGCGCAGCGCGACACCGCCGTGGACAGCGTCGTGAAGTACTTGAAATCGACCTTCGCCTGAGACCCGATCGCCTGAGCGCTCTCAGCGGATCTTTGCGCCGTACACGTGCTCGATCGTCATGGCCATAAGCACCCTGCGATCGGAAACCATGACAGCGCGGTATTCGTCCCAGTCCGGGTGCTCGCCTGCGGCGCTTCGGTAGTAGTCCACCAAGGCCTCGACCTCGGGTCCGTGTGGGTCTGTTCCCGGTCCGGTCAACGTCGCCGTCCCGTCCGCCGTCGCCCATGCGTAGCCGTCGGAACTCGTCACTTCCAGTGCGGCGCGGGGGTCGCGCCGAAGGTTGGCTGTCTTGGCGCGGCCGTCGGTCATCGACACGTAGATGATTCCTGCCTCTTCGTCGACGTACGGCGTCACCGGCGACAGTTGGGGGCGCCCGTCGGACTTGATCGTTGCGAGCACGCCGAGGCGTGCTTGCGCGAGCAACGTGCGTGGGTTGAATTCGGTCATGTGCAGATTCAAGTCGTATCGGAGCGCCGGTTATTCCGGTCCATCCCCGGCCCGCTGTCCGGCCAACAGAACGCATGCGCAATTGATGGTTGCGCATCCCCGTGGAGTCGGATAACGTCATACGCAACCAATCGTTGCCAATCAGAGGACATGCCATGGAATACGGAAAAATCGAACGCACGTTGTTCATCGACGCGACGCCCGACGTGGTCTTCGACGTCGTCAGCAGCCCGGAGCATTTGAAGGAGTGGTGGCCGCAGGAAGTCGTCGACCTGGAGCCCGTCTCGGGCTCGCGCGGAACCCTGATCTGGCACCTCACCGATCCGGAACCCGACCACATCGCGTCGATCACCGTGGTCGACGCACAACCGCCGCGCCTGTTCTCCTTCCGCTGGCTCCATCCCGCCGATGACGCTGCAGCCGTGGGTAATTCGATGCTCGTCACCTTCGAGCTCACCCCTTCCGGAGAAGGCACGTCGCTACGTATGACAGAAACGGGATTCCGCGAAATGGGTTGGGAAGTAGCCGTTTTGGAAAAGGAATACAACTCTCACATCGAAGGCTGGGGCATCCACCTGCCTCGGTTGGTCGAGTACAGCGAACGGGTGGGCTCGCGATGACAACCATCGGCGACGACGACCTCTGGTCGGCGATCGGTGACCCGACCCGGCGGCGGATGCTCGACCTGCTGCTGGCCGACGGTGAAGGAACCGCAACAACTCTCAGCGATCGACTACCGGTCACCCGACAGGCGGTCGCGAAACACCTTGCGGTGCTTGATCGTGTCGGATTGGTCCATGTGACGCCGTCAGGACGCGAGCGGCTTTACCGAATCGATGATGCCCAACTTGCCCGTGCCGTAGCGCAATTGAACGCGGTCGGGAAGACCTGGGACAGCAGGCTGCAGCGGATCAAGCGCATTGCCGAAGCGATTCAGCAAGCCAAGGACAAAAAGAAGTAGGTCGCGTCGCCCGGGACTACCCGGGCGACTCGGCGGATACGATCTGCTGCGCGATCTCCACCAACGGGGTATTCGTGTCTTGCGACAGCTGGCGCAGCAGTTCGAATGCCCGCACGGCGTCGGACTTGTAGCGCTCCATGATCATGCCCTTCGCCTGGCCGATGATGTCGCGAGTCATCAACGCCGACTTCAACTGTTCCTCGTTCCGGCTCGCGACGATTGCGGCAGCAGCATGCGCAGCGAGTGCGGACCCGATCGCTTCCGCCTGCGCATCGAAAGCGTTCGCGTGCTTCGCGAAGATGTTGAGCGCGCCCGCTTTCCG
Source organism: Antrihabitans spumae (assembly GCF_043944905.1). Lineage (NCBI taxonomy): Bacteria > Bacillati > Actinomycetota > Actinomycetes > Mycobacteriales > Nocardiaceae > Antrihabitans > Antrihabitans spumae. Next base: position 3,384 of record NZ_JBIMSN010000084.1, on the reverse strand, counting down.
TCGACTCGTATACAGCTTGAAGGACAGCCCGCTCAAGACTCCGGCCTCCACCGCGGCTGGACCGTAACGCGGCCACCGACGGTCGGTTCGGAAGTCGTCGGTACGGACCACCAGTTCGTCGACTGCCGCTTCGAGGCACGGCCCCTCACCGAACTTTTCTTGATACCGATCGAGCGTATGCGGCAGTTCGGAGGTGCACGCGCGCGACTCGAATGCGCCGCTCGTGGAGATGAGCAGAATGCCCGCCGCATCGGCCGCCGGCAGAATATCGACAACGGATGCAGTGACCGCCGCGAGCACGGAATCGAGACTTGCCGGTGCGGCTGCCGTTCTCGCGAGTTCGGACAGTCGTGCAACTAAGTTGTCAGATTCCATGTCGGACGCGCTCCGGTCGTCTTGGGATACACGGTCTTAAAGGTCCTACCCCCTGCGGACCGCGCGAAAACGCACAGTTGTTTGCTGCACACGGGGTGTTGGGTACCCCACTTTGATATGCCGACAACGACAGCAACGAATGCCATCATCACTCAACTCCGCGCTCTCGCAGCGCTGACCAACACCGAGATCATGATCGCGGAGACACGCACCGCGCAGGCTCGGAGCGCAGCGGTCAGCAAGGAACTGCGGGAAAATGCCAAGAACGGCCGAAAGCGAACCGAGGAGATCGAAGCCACGATCCGTCGCTTCGGTGCCGTACCTGCGTTCATCGGCCCGGTCGCCGGTCGGATCGGCGCGACTATCAAGACCGTGTTCGAGCAGGCCCAACCGTTCGACGAGGCGGTTCTCGGCGATCTTGCGCTCGAACACCAACTGCTCGGACGCTCCACCTACCTGCGGGCACTCGCGGTTCAGGTCGAAGACCAGACGCTCACCGAGTTGGCCGACCGCCTCATCACAGCGCACCAGGCGACCGTCGATTGGTTGACGACCGTTCTTGCCGAGGAAGCACTCGGCGGCCCCGCCGCTCTACGACGCACTCCCCTGCAGTCGGCAGCAGCATTGGCAACCACGGTGTTGAATCTTCCTGGCGGTTGGGTCACCAACATCGGCGATCACCTCGCCGAATCAGCCAAGCAGGTGCCCGCGCGGGTCGGTGAACTCGTCAGCTTCGGCCGCGGACATACAACGCCAACCGCTGACGAACTCGCGATCGAGGGATACGACGACCTCAACGCTTCCGCTGCAATCGACGCCATCAGGTCGCTCCGAAGCCCGAAGGACATCCGCAGAGTCGTGGCCTTCGAGGAAGCAACCAAGAACCGCTCGACCGTCGTTTCAGCCGCACAGACTCACGTCGCAGCGATCGCGAAAGACACCGTCGGCGTGTCGTAGACCATTTCCGGAAAGAGCAGAGCAGGCGAACCATCGGTTCGCCTGCTCTGTGCCGTAATCCGGTGCGCTACTTGCGCTTCGCGCAAGTTGGCGGTCGCGAACTCTGCGGGACAGACGTGCAGTCAGCAGGACCGTACGGTCGGCTGATTCTGAAACTTCTTGTCGAGCCAGTCCAGAGCCTGGAACATGCCGAGCGGTGCGGCAGACAGATGATCCGGGGTCGGCGTGAGCATGGTGAAAAGGTCGACTCCGGCGGCGCAGTAGCGACCGAGGGTGTTGTCGATAGCCGGGACCGGAATCAAGCCGTCGATTGGGCTGTGCCATTCGAAAACAGGCGCATTCGGAATGCCCGGGTAGAACTCCAGACTATTTTCGTCCAGCAATTGCCAGACGGCTGGAGTGTCCATGTAGTTCGGGTTGTCCGTCAGCTGACCGGCGCTCTTGTAGAACCCGACGAACATGGCCTCGTTGGTGCATCCGTTGATGACGAAATCGGCGAGCCATCGACCGTACCCATTGAGCTGACTGGCGACATCGATGCGGTCCGGATACTCGCGCTCGAGACCGAGCAGGGCAATCGCGGCGAGACCGAACGCGATGTGTGGCTGGCTGCCGAGTGCGCGCGCCATCTCCGTGAGATTCATCGGGACTCCGCCGTACGCAGACCCGATGATCGGAAGCTCGGGTGCGTAGGTACTCGCCAGCGCTGCCGCCCAGGCTGTTGCCATCCCACCACCGGAATAGCCGCCGAGTCCAACCTTGCTGTTGGTCACCATGAACTCGGGCACGTTTTTGACGGCCCGAATGGCATCCAATGTGAGCTGACCGCCCAATTTCGCGGCGCCGTACGACATCCTCGGACCCAGGTGATCAGGCAGCACGACCGCCCAACCGCGGGCGAGCGCCAAGTTGAGGCCGGGCATCTCCAGGATCAGGTTCATCGGGTCGGACGTATACAGCTTCGAGGCAACTTTGCACTTGGTGCCGAGCGCATTGATGATGTGCTGATACGACAGCAGTGGGGCGTCCGGCGCATGGTTCGACGGGAGTATGTACGTCGTGTTCGCCGCGATCGGCTTGTCCTCGGAGTCGGTGCTTCGGTAGAGCACCTCGAATATTCGACTCGTCGGGAAATAGACGTGCCACGGCCTTTCCCGCATCTTCAGCACGTCGCCGTTCGCGTGCTCGGCGAGGTCGGGTGGCGCGGCATAAAACGGATCCGGATCCGGTGTCGGCATCAGCGGCGCCGCGGCAACATGGCTCGGCCCCACCAGTGTCGCTGCAAGTGCGAGCAGCAAGCCCATTACGCTGGCGCGAACCAATGCACGGAAGAAACGGCCCATGGGTATCCTTTTTCATCAAAAACGAGGCGGCCGCCGGATCCCCACCCGAGAAACCGCACGTTGGCATGATCATGCCAGATCGATACGTCTCGAATCCATAACTTGACGGCCATTTCCGGCACAAACGCATACTGCGCGCGACAATCCGGGCAAATCGCGTCGAGTGCCAGAAAACTACGGCCAACTAGCTCGCCCCTTCGGTGCCCCCAGTCGGACTCGAACCGACACTGTGCGGATTTTAAGTCCGCTGCCTCTGCCAATTGGGCTATGGGGGCTTCTCGGTGTCACAGAATGTCACATCGCGGCGATAGGCACTGAAAGGCCGCTGGTTGTCGTTTCATTCATTCGAACGAACGATTGCCCAAACGCCAACCGATAGGCAGATTCGAGGTCGGGGAGGATCCGCACTGCCGAAGCAGGTCGAACTAGGGGTTGACGAAGTGAATACGAGGACTCGCGCCGACGAGCCGATCGCTGCACGCCCCCTTCACGGGCCACAAGGCCGAGTTCGACCAGGTAGCGGTAGACAGCGGCGCGCACGCGGCCTCACGTTGCCGCAGATTCTGGCGGCGGCTGTCGAGGCCAACCCGACATCGGTTGGTGTCACCTGCGCAGGGCGTTCGTTGACCTACGCCGAACTCGACGAGCGGTCGGTTGAGTCCAGCAGGATGGTGTACGACCGGACGCCAGCAAAGTCTGAGCGTGTCGT